>CAMBQP010000004.1 GCA_945869955.1 Schlesneria paludicola DSM 18645 | reverse complement strand
CGCCCTTCCAGGTGATAACACTTCATCGAAAGTTGTGGCAACAGCCTGCTGGCCACCACAACCGCAACCGCCTTGAGGACAAGCGCATCCCGTGCCGACCAGATTTCGAGAACCTCGTGCTCGACTCGCAGTCGTCGTGTGGACCCGATGCGATAAGTACCCGTACGTAATGCCGTCTGAAGAGCGGGTCGAATCTCGTCCCACCGCCAGCGCAAATCCCAGACATCATCGTTTGCCGAGTCGTCGCGACGACGCTGGCAGACCCATTCATAAGCCTGCTGCATGACTTCGTCGCTCACGATTTCCTCGATCCAGTCGGTCATCTGCTCACGACCCTCTGCGAGCCCGAACTGGCGGACAACCCGTCGCGAAAACACCCGGCCGAACGACGTTGATGCCATGCGATCTTCATGGACAGATTTTTAACCCAATCCCATCGCGATGGCATGACTGACATTTCCCTGCAAAATAGGATTACACCCGGCGGAAAATCACCGGCGGGTAAACTGACCGAATCACCATTCCGTGATCTGACCCAGCCGGGTGATTGGCTTTTCGTCGGCCCCCTGCAGCAAAATCTCTTCGTCACGAAATCCACGTCGTTTTAATGAAAATGAGGTTTCGTTCAGGATGCCGTCCGCTTTTTTGTCTTCCTTAATCCGGTCGAAGACTTCTTTGGGAACTTGCTCGGCCCAGCGGTCCACGGTCACCTTTTTCCGTGTTTCCGAACTTTCAATCGTTCGCCGAACAGCCTCTCCACGTTCATTGATCGCCGAAACAATCAGGTAGTAGGCCGGGCGTTTTCCGGCTGCATCTTCAAAGTTCCTGACAAAACCACTTTGCTGATCGGGATCGGCGAGAATTCGTACCTGATAGACCTCGTTCAGCTGCGTTGCCAGTTCTCCCAATCGCTGCTCGATGGAACCCAGAGCGGGCAAATCGAGCTGTTTTCCTGCGACCTGAGCTTCTTCTTGCCATCGGGCCAAATCCTCGTTGAGTGCCGGTTCACGAGCCACGGCTTGGACGCGAGCGAGATTCGACTGGATTGCCGTTTCCAGACGGGCGACCTTCCGATTCGTGCGCGCCGTGCTGGAAAATCGCGAATTCGCGAACTTCATCGACCACCAACCGGTTCCCAGCAGGGTCAGTGCCAGCAACGAGACAATCGCCAAGTGACCCCGTTTGACATAAAACTGCGCCAGCACGACGGACAAAGTCCCCTTCGGTTCTCGATAGGTATACAGCGTGCTGAAATAGGATTCGATCGCCGCATCCACTTCCGCCTCGGTAACCCGTTCTCCGGTGATGGCGGTCGTCTGCAGCAGCTTTTCCCGCAGGATCCGTCGGGTTTCGTCGACCGCAAACTCTTTCTCGACCGTTTCACGCTGCGTACGCATCTCGGTCGCGACATCCATGATGCGCATCATTTCGGCGAGGCTGAGCGATTCGGATTTCGGTGTCGATTTTGGTGTTTCAGGCATGGCTTTGCCACAGAAGAAAAAAAGAATCTCTGGCGGCGAAGCTACCGGTATTTCCCAGACTTCTCAAGTACCAAAGCGATTCCCACCAGAGCGGCTTACAGGTCCCGCTTGGTGATTCGCAGCACTTCTTCGAGTGTCGTCGTTCCATCCAGCACGCGCTGGAATCCAGACAGACGCAACGAGACCATCCCTTTCTTCAAGGCGTAGTCTCGCATCTCGGCAGTACTCGCCCGATTAATGCACAGCCGTCCAATTTCGGGATCGGTCCGCAATAATTCAAAAATCGCCCGGCGACCCGCGTAACCCGCCCCTTTACATTCACGGCAGCCAACGGGCTTCCAGAGAAAGTCCGGTGCAGGTATCGGAAAATCCTCGGGAAGTTCGTCTTCGGCAGGCCGGTATTGCTCTTTGCAATGTTTGCACAAGACGCGAACGAGCCGCTGGGCCAGCACACCTTCCACGGTACTGGCAACAAGATAGGGCTCGACACCCATGTCGATCAGACGGGCGAAGGCACCAGGGGCATCATTTGTATGCAGCGTACTGAAGACCAGGTGGCCGGTCAGCGAAGCTTGAATCGCCGCTTCCGCAGTTTCCCCATCGCGAATTTCCCCGATCAGAATCACATCCGGGTCATGACGCAGGATGCTGCGCAAACCCGCAGCAAACGTCAGTCCCACTTTGGAATGAACCTGAATCTGGCTGATTCCCGGGTTCTGGTATTCCACGGGGTCCTCGACCGTAATGATTTTAATCGTCGGCTCTTTGATCTCGTTCAACGCACTGTACAACGTCGAGGTTTTACCGCTTCCTGTCGGACCCGTCACTAGAATAATCCCGTGCGGTAACGCAATCAATTCGTGAAAGGTTTTGGCCAGCTGGTCGGGCATACCGACATTTTTCAGATTAAAGACCATGCGGCCTTTGTCGAGCAGACGCATGACGACCCCTTCGCCATGCACCATCGGAATAATCGACACACGCACGTCGATCTCACGGCCTGAAACCCGCAATTTGATGCGACCATCCTGAGGAATTCGCTTCTCGGCGATATTCAGTTTCGACATGATCTTCAGCCGCGTGACAATGGCGGCGAAGAAGTGAGAAATCGACTCGGGAACAGGCTGCACCCGCAACAAACCATCGACACGGTAGCGAATCGTCAAACCGTTCTCTTGAGGTTCAATATGCACGTCACTCGATTGCTGCTCGAGTGCCTCGACCAGCAGTTCGTTCACCAGCTTGATGACCGAGGCATTTTCTGCCTGTTGAGCCAGGTCAGAATCGTCTGACGACAGATCGCTCAGTAGCTCGATCCCCTCGGCAGAGCGCTGGGCCACCAGTTCGTTGAGCGTATCCCCACCCACGCCGAGATGTTCTTTGATCAGTTCAATCACATCCAGGCGACGTGCGAGCACCGGCTCAAGATGAAACCCACTGACGGCAGAAAGCTCTTCCAACGCCTCCAGATTGAAGGGGTCACTGGTCGCAACAACGACACTCCCGTTCCGTCGTGACAGGGGGAGTAGCGAGTGCCGAAAAACAGCGGTCGTCGGGAATTGCATCAGCAATTCGTGGTCGATGGTCTCCATCTTGACTTCGACAAAATCCATCCCCAACTCTTCCGCAAACGCGCGCAAGACATCGTCCTCTTTGACGATCCCCATTTCGACCAGCACCCGGTCGACTCGCTTACCCCCCGCCTGAGGCAACGCCGCCTCGACCTGGGGCTTGGTAACGAGACCATGTCGAATGAGAGTTTGAGCGATATCCATAATGAGGAAGTCAAGGTTTCTGGGTTGGAATCAAGCAATGCACCGGAATACGGAAATAACAACTTAAACCGCTCGACGGACAACCGGATCCGCAACAAACTCGCGTCAAAACGAGTCTGATTCAAGCCAGCCGATCAGGGGAGCGCACCGTCACGTCTGATTCTCAACGAATCCTTTGTGGCTGTCGATAACCCAAATCCCGGTTTCAGTCCCTTTTCAGGTTTGAGGCAAACTTCGAACCCATTTATCGGAGTTTTCGCACTTTTCTGCTGGGATCACGACTTTTCGGCCGAGTTCGCCGTCAACGCGTCGGCCCCCAATAAAATGACCCGGTCGCAATCCTGCGGTCCGGGTCATTCCTGGGTCAATCCTGGGTCAATCCATCGATTGCTCACGTCCAAGAGCACTTGATTACTTGATTACTTGATTCGGCCCGAGGCGATCAACTTGCTGGCATTCCCCGCTTGACCAAATGAGACCATCCGGGCGACGCAAACCTTTTTCATGGCTTCACGAGCCGGTTTCAAATAATCGCGCGGATCAAATTTTTCCGGACTGGTCGCCAGCAACTGGCGAATCGCCCCGGTAATCGCCATGCGGCAGTCGGTATCAACGTTAATCTTCCGGACACCGCTCTTGATCCCCCGTTGAATCTCTTCCACGGGAACGCCGAACGTCTGCTTCATCTTGCCGCCGTACTTGTTGATCACATCCTGCAGCTCTTGGGGAACCGAAGAACTGCCGTGCATCACCAAGTGTGTGTTTGGCAACCGTTTGTGAATCTCTTCAATCCGCTTCATCGCCAGAACTTCACCATCGGGCTTCTTATCGAACTTGTAGGCCCCGTGACTGGTTCCAATCGCGACAGCCAAGGCATCCACCTTCGTGGCCTTGACGAAGCGCTCGGCTTCATCGGGGTCGGTCAACAGTTGATCATGCGACAACTGACCCGTGGCACCATGGCCATCTTCCGCTTCCCCTTCGCCCGTATCAAGACGACCGAGGCAACCGAGCTCCCCTTCGACCGAGACGCCGAACATATGAGCCACTTTGACCACTTCTGCGGTCACGGCGACGTTATAGTCATAGTCTGCCGGAGTCTTGCCATCTTCCTTGAGGGAACCGTCCATCATGACCGACGTGAAGCCGTACTTGATCGCGCTGCAGCAAGTCGCTGGGCTGTTTCCGTGATCCTGATGCATCACGATCGGAATTTCGGGATACAATTCGGAAGCGGCCAGCATCAGATGCCGCAGATAATTGTCCTGCGAATACGACCTAGCCCCGCGTGAGGCCTGAACGATCACGGGCGAATCGGTTTCCCGAGCCGCTTCCATGATCGACTGAATCTGCTCCATGTTATTCACATTAAACGCGGCAACTCCATAATTATTTTCGGCCGCGTGATCGAGTACAAGTCGAAGGGGAACCAAAGGCATTATCGTCAAACTCCTGAAACCAACCAAAACCGTATCGTGTCTCGTGGCGTGGCCCTCCCCCAGTGGAACGGCGCTAGGATACGATCGAGATCGACGCTTCATGGTGTAGAATATCGTTTTTGACCGGATCTCTGGAAGGGATGATGTTGCGGAAACCGAAGTCGTTGAAGGATCCCGCACAAAAACGCTAAAATCGGCATCGCAACAGCACACTTTGATTCATAAAGCGAGAAGTTCTCATGCCGTCTGAAGTTCATCCCGGTTTATGGGAACTTTTGTTCTGGATTTTTGCGGGAAGCGGCCTCGTGGGGCTTCCTCCCGGCGAGCGGGATCCCGCACTCATGCAAGCCGCTCCCCCCGATTCGGTGCTGTACTTTGAGTGGGCAGCACGGGGCCCTGGACAACCCGGTGCCACCGGGATCGAGGGATTTGCTGCGGACCCGGAAATCCTGCAGCTCACACAATGGATCGATCAACAACTCGCCAAACAAGCCCCCCCCAGCCCGTTTGACGAAGACGAGGAAAATCCCTTTGATGAGGTCCTGCTCGAAAAATTGACGTCCGTCGTTCCACCCCTTGTCCGCTCCCTCACGTCGCATCCCGGCTCGGTATTCGTCAGTTTTCATCCAAACCCTGACCATCCAAACCCTGACAATGGGGCTGCTGCTGTGGGTCTGGCACGAATCGCTGCCACCATTCGTGCCGGAATCATGGTCCGTAGCGATACCGAAACAGATCGACTCTGGAAACTGCTGAATCAGACACTGGTCGCGATTCCCGATTTCCATGAAGAAGAAGGGGAACGGACTCAGTCGATTCCTCTCCCCATTCCCGGCCTGACTCTCGTGGCTCACCGGAATGATTCGCGCATTCTGCTGGCCTTCGGTGCGGGGACACTGGACCTCATGACGGACGGATTATCCGGCCGCAAACCGGGAATGGAGTCCAATCTGCGATTTCAAACTGCGGTGAAACAAATCGCCGTCGAGAGATTCTCCTCCGTCGGCTGGATCGACACCATGGGAATCCTCACCAACCTGACAAAGGCCCTTGGCCCCCTCGGACTGCTTATCCGCCCCATGGCCGCGATGGTCGGAGTCGATGCGGTCGATCATCTGGTTCAATCCAGTGGCCTGGAACAAGATGTCCTGACACAGCGAACGTTCATTGCCACCGCAGGCCGACTGGATGGAGCCCTAGTCCTTGCCGCAGGCCCCCCAATCCAACCCCAACAATTCGCTCACATCCCCGCCGATGCCGATCTGGTTCTGGCGACCAGCATCAGCTTCACCCGCCTCTTCAAAGAATCCCGACAGATGATCGCGAAAACGCAGCCTCAGGCGGTTCGCATTTTTGACGAAACGGTCAGGGAACTGCAAAGCGAACTGGAACTGCGGATCCTCGAAGATGTTCTCCCTGCGTTTGGCGATGTCGTGATGGCATTCGATTCCCCCAGCCTGGGTGGGATGGTTGCCACCAGCCTGATGCTCAGTGTGGAAATTCAAGATACCAAAAAAGCGACCAGGGTCTTCGAGCAATTGATGAAGCTGACCGAACAGTCACTGGTCGAAGACTCGCCCGATCTCGACTTTGGACAACCCCATTCACTGAAACAACAACCTTTTTTCGGTCACACGATTTTTTATATCCCATTGACCGAAGAGGACGCTCATTGGGGGCTGTCAATCACGCCGACGTTTTGTTTAACCGATCAACACCTGCTCTTTGCCATTCATCCGCAAGCGATGAAAGCACAACTGAGATCCTTGCAGTCAAAACAGCCTGGGTTTGATCAACTCGCCCGCCGCAAAGTCGCGGTCCCCGACGGAGACTGTTTGTTGTATGCGTATCTGGACGGCCCCCGTACCAGCCGTCTTGCCGCAGCGCTGCTCCCCTACGTGGGCCATGACTTTCTCCACTGGATTGGTGATGACACAGAACTCCTGGACTTGTTTGCCATCCCCTCGACCCCCGCAATTTCCAGCTATTTCGGCGATTCCACTGCCAGTATCAGCCGGCAAAAAGAGGGGCTGCTGATCGAGACCCGCAATGCGCCCCCCTTGATCGTGGCACTGACGTTCCTCTCGTTTTATCGACAAGGCCAGACCCTGGATCTGGAGCTGCTTGCTGCCCATCGACGTGACCGAACCAACACCACAAACCAATTCCAGTCAAGGCGGGCAACCAATCAGGTCGTTCTCGCAGCACCCGAAAATCGACACCGCACGCATTCGACCGCTAAGGCGAAACACTCGTTCTACCCACAGCTGGCACCGCTCTTGCGAAAAGCATTTACTGCTGCTGCACCCCGACCGAGGACCCCTGATTCCACGATCAGTCCAAGACAGGAAAAATCTGACCCGTGATCACGCCCGTCCCCGGTTCGGTTGTCGTCAATAGGCTGGGACCGAGCAAACCGAGCTGCTGCAAACGATCAAAACGTTCCGGTTGAACGAAATTCGTATAGCCGTAACTTCCCGGTGCTCGATAACGCCCGATTTCGGCCCAATTCACATCAAGATGCGTGACGCCAAGTCGGCGAAAATCGGCGCGAATTTCTTCCACCGGGCGAAGTTGCTGATCTCCAGCCTCTCCCTGAGCACAAAGCTGTACAAAGCGAGAGTGATCAAACACCGTATTGTACAAGTAGGGATACCGTGCATGAAACATCTGCGCCTCACCCACACAGAGAACTTTGGTCTCACGGGGCAATCGTCCCGATTCCACGGCATCGTTCAGCCACCGAATACGGTTGGGGGTGGCCAGGTTCCGAGCGGCGATCAGATCCAGACGACCGGCATTGAACCCCCCCAGCCGTAACATGACCTCGGCATTCCAACACAATCCCAGTACGAGAACCACCGCAGAACACCCGCGCCAGATTGCTCGCGAACGCTCAGCAACCGATCCCGCTGCCAAAGTGCAGGTCCAGTCGGCACCAACCCCCGCCAACAGGGCGACTGCGGAAAACATCGGCACGTAAAAACGATCGATATGATGGGTCAGCTGCCACCAGGTCAAAAATTGCCAGGCCACGTACAACCAAGTGACCACCAGGATCAAGGATTGATTTTCCCCACTCGCAATCGACCCCGTGAGCTTCCGCTGACGGAAAATCCAAAAAAGTGACAGCGGTGCAAACCCAAACATCAGTGGACTGTGCCAGTCGTTGTTTGCCGTGACATCTGCCAGCTTGACCGGCAAATCGCGCAGCTTCTCTTTCCAGCTTTGATAGACCGGAGGGGCATGGCCTTTACGCCATTTGGCATCCAGTTCTTCGTCCCGATCGATCCCGCCGAAAAGGCGAACCGCCAGCGGATAAACCGGATTTCCCGTCGCTGCAACATTCTTCACTAACCACGGACCAACACTGGTCATGACCCCCGCTGTAAAGAGACCCGCCAACAGCATGACAAGACGAATTTGAGGGGGTTGGGGGAGGCTGAGCGTGATCCAGAGCATCAGTAACGCCATCGGAATGACGACCGAAATCAAGCCGGTATACTTACAGGCCATGGCACTTCCCGCCATCAGACCCGTCAGAAATGCCACAGCTTTTTGTGGCAACCCAGCTCCTGACGGCTCGCCCCGCGATAGATCTCGATACAACATCGCCGCAAACAGCGAGGCAAACAAATAACAAGCCAGGCTCCCTTCGGCGTACGCGATGATCGAGATCCGATAAGTCCAGGGTGAAGTCAAGGAAATCAGCGCCGCGAGACATCCCGCTCGCTCCGAAAACCAGCGGCGTCCTGCCGCATACAACCCGAGTGCTATCAGTGGCGCAAATCCCGCAATGGAAGCCTGTCCTGCTAAAGCGCCCCATTGCCAATCACCATAAACAACCATCCCCGCAAGAATTAACATCTCTGAGAGAAACGGAAAGTTTGTATAGACATTGTGCGGCAGTCGCGAAATGTGACCCTGCTGAAACCATTCTTTCGGACCCCCGAGATGATACTCCAGAACATCAAAATCGGTTTGGGGTGACATCGCCCCCAGCAGCAGCACCGCCACAAATGGGGTCACGATCATCAACGCCAAAATGGCTTTTCGCCGTGTGGCAACCCACCCCCACAGTGCGGACGGTCGGCAAGAGCATGCCAACCTCCGAATGCCATTCCCACGAAGCCAGAACTCGATGAACGGCCCGAAAATCAAGAGTGCCACGAGCAGTCCACGATGAAGCCCTGCAAACAAACCCAGCATGAGCGTGACGAGCGAGATGAGCGACAGCCCAATGCAGAGGGAAAAAAAGAGTCGTTCGGGAGAGCCCAAGTCCACTTTGAGCCAGCGAAGAATCACCGATCCATAACCCCAGGCACCGAGCCAGATCATCACGGCGACGCCGAGAAAAGGAATTCGCTGGAGTAGAGCCAACCAACTCCAAGGGTCGGCACCAGCAATGACTGGGGGATCAATGAGGTCACAAAGATCAAACGGGATCACCGTCCAGAGCATCCATCGCTGGACACCGGGATTATTCGGCATCCCAAAACCGTTGAACCAGTAGCAAAAACCAATCAGCCAGACCAGACTGACCACGAGAAAACCTAACGGACGAAAAGTCCGCTGGGACAAATTCTCAGCGGACCCCGTTTTCAGCGAATTGCGAAAATGAGACATCGATCAAGTCACATTGATTGGCCAAAGTCAGCGATCCGTGGCAGAAGTTTGGCGACGATGAGAACTTCCGGCACCAGAAATGGCTGCCGGATCTTCCCACCTGACGGACTCTACCTGCGGTTAGGCCGCTCGACTTCGTATTTCTTCAACTTGCGATCCAAGGTTGACCGCTCGACGTTAAGAATATGAGCCGCCTGGGATTTATTCCATTTGGTCCATTCCAAGGTCGCAAGGATATGTTCTTGTTCAATCAGATCAATCGAGATTGGTCGATAACCGGCGGTCGAGACTGAAACCGTCGAGGCCGAATCGGATCGCCCCAAAGCCGACAACTGGATATCTGCAGGGCCGAGCGTTTCCCCAGGACAAAGGATCACGGCACGTTCAATGGTATTTTGCAATTCACGAACGTTTCCCGGCCAGCCATAGTTCACCAGTGTTGCCATCGCGGAAGGAAGGATCGAGGTGACCGAACGACCACATTTCTTGGAAAAACGTTGCATGAAATGCTTGGCCAGAATGGCAATGTCCGTTCGCCGATCCCGTAGCGGTTCCACCAGCAGTTCCATGACCTGCAACCGGAAGTAAAGATCCTTGCGGAAACGACCCTGATCGACCGAATTCTCCAGATCCCGATTGGTTGCAGCAACGACTCGAACATCAACCCGAACTTCCGTTCCACCACCGACTCGCTCGTACGGATGCCCTTCCAGAACACGAAGGAATTTTGCCTGAATCGCAGGGCTCATCTCACCCACTTCATCCAGGAAAATCGTGCCGCCGTGTGCCTGTTCAAACTTTCCGATCTTGCGGCTGACCGCTCCGGTGAAAGAACCCTTTTCATGACCGAAGAGTTCGCTTTCGAGCAGACTTTCCGAAAGTGCGGCACAGTTCATGGTCACGAATGGCGCTTCGGCACGGTTACTGTGTTGATGAATGGCACGAGCCACCAGTTCTTTACCGACACCACTTTCACCCCGAATCAAGACCGTGGCACCTGTCGGAGCAATTCGCAGAATTCGCTCACGCAGTCGCCGAATCGAATCACTATCTCCGACCAGTTCCGTCTCAATCAAGAGCTGTTCACGCAGAGTTTTGTTCTCTTGCTCAAACCGGGCGATCCCCGCAGCAAGTCGACTTCGCTCTTTCAGATTCTCTAAGGCACCCGCCAACTGATCCGCAACGGCCAGAGTGAATTCTGCGTCGTCGGCCTGCAGTCGATTATCGGGATTCGTTGCATAGAGCTGAATCAACCCCAGCATCCGATTGCCAATCCGAATCGGAGCACAGATGATGCTCTCGGCCCGCATGTCTCGCAAACTGTCACTGGAACTGAATTTATCGTCGGACTTCACATCATGAGCCACCACCGCAGCGCGCGACTCAAGTGCATAGTTTGTCACATAGTCGGAAATGCGCTCAAACGGGCGGGAATTGAGGGACTTATAGGCAATCAACTCCAGGTTTCGAGGATCCTGGCCGGGATGATCCAGATCCTTGAACAACAGGACGGCACCGATATCCGACGGCGTGACGTCAAACAAACTGTCCAACACCGTCTCGCACAATCGACGAACATCCACCTCGCCACTCATTCTCAAGCCAAGTCGAACCAGCCGTTGGGCTGGTTCGCTGGTTGTGGGGGTCAAGTCCACATCTACCGAAGTATACCGTGTCTTGTCGGTGGCATGCACAATTTCAGGACGTGGCTCGGATTGCGAATTGCGTTGGCGGTGTAATTGCGGCGACACATGCCGGGATGTCTCTTGACCGATCTCAGTATTCACTCCTGACGCCTCAGTGGCCCTCCTATAATCGGCTAGGAATTCGATGAATGTATTGCCAATCTGAAACTGGAAGTTGTCGATGAGGATCACATCGCCGGTGATTTCTTGGGAATTGACCCGCGTCCCATTCCGACTACCAAGGTCACGTACTCGCCAAGCACCCCCTTCGAAAAAGACCTCACAGTGATTGCGACTGCAGAGTTCATCGGGGATCATCAATTGATTCGTCGGGGCGCGACCGATCGATGTCACGTGCCCTGTCTTCAGGGCTTCTGAAACCCCTTCTAAAATCCCGCTTCGCACGAACAAATGCGGTGCCGCTTTAATGATCGCCGTGTCAGATTCACGAATTTCTAAACTCATCGCCATCTCCTCGTACTGAAAGTACCTGTATCCAAGCTCATATCCAAAATTCCGTGATTCCTGAGGTAGCAACGGGATTGCCATCACTCAGATCAACTCAAAGATCAACTCAAAGTTCAATTTTCTTATGGGGAGAATCGTACTTCAAAAGAACGAGCTTCTTTTGTCCAGCATGTCAGGGTAAAACGTCGTCGGCACAATCATACGCTCATAAAAATCCAAATAGCAAGTCTCTGATCGTATTCGATTGAAATTGTTTCATTAATTCCAAAGTCTTCAACGATCATTCCGCCAGAAAAAATCTCATAATCAGAGAGATTCCACAATAAAATAAAGGGAATCAACGAAAAACACCATCTGTCCGGCACAGGAAACGCCGAATTGATCGAGCCCAACACCGATCAAAAACGATCTAAAAAATCGCAACATTGATTCGCATTACGCTTTTTTTTAACCAATTCGAGTCAATATCGAATTTTTATTGATCACGAAGTCGTTTCAGGGGGAAATCTCCTCAACCGGCCCCCCCCCCCCGTGAAAATCATGCCATACGCGGACGAATTGCAAGTCAATGGGCAGAATGACAATCTCCGATTGCCACACCTGAGAATTTTCTCTAGGATCATCATGCTCTTCGATTAGCCAGACTTTGCTGGAAGTTGTTGGGCGAGAAAACAGGCCACAAGGAGGTGGATCATGCGGTCTCATGGTGTTGCAACGATTTTATTGATGATCCCAGTGCTGACGATTCCGGCGCTCGCAATCTTCGGCATTCCGCAATTTGCGCCGGTCGTCGCCTCTCCGCTCGAAGAAGAGGGTCAAAATGACCGGGAAAGACGGGTTGGACATTCCGCCCGATCACCGCATGATGAACTCTTCGAGGAGGTTGAGGGATTCGGTGCTGATAAAGGGTTAGATCGAGAGGGTCCCCTGCGCAAGCGCTCTCCTTCCAATTCCACCAACAATAAAAGTCGACCACCACGCGATCAGCTTGCATCAACTGCCGGTTGGGGTGACGATCTTCAGCGAGTCCCCGAGCAACCCCGGCGTTCCCGATCCTCGGCCCCCACGGATCCCACGGACGACGGCAAAACGAATCCGACAACATCGGAAGAACTCGGCGAGAATCGCGAGATTCAGTACGAACGAAAGCGGCGAAATTCCAACAACAGCGCCGATGCCCCTTCCCGGCCACTGACCGACCCGTCGAACAATCACATCCAACAGATTGGTTATTCGGAAGAAGTTTCCGAGCCAGAACCTCAGCGGAACCCTGCACCCCGAAATTTCGTCGATCCTCGTGATTCGCAGTCCCGTGAATTCAACAAGGACGAGGTCACCTGGGGTGCTGCCGTCGAACGCCTGAATCAATTGGACATTCGCAGCTTTCGACTGGAACCGGGTTCGCGCACTGGACTGTTCGTTTTCATCTGCTCGTATACCCCTGCAGAAAATTCCAGTGTCTCGTACCGTTTTGAAGCCGAGGCGGATCAGCCACTGAAAGCGGTTCAGAAGGTCCTTGATCAAGTCATCGAATGGCAGCAGCGGCGATGAGGACCGATTCGTTTTGGGGTTGCCACTCAAATCGTCACCCGACAGGATGGCGTGACACTCCCTATCAGGGGCATCGCTGGTCCTTTTTCGCCAAGCCTGATCACGACGCTTCGACCATTCTGGTGATCGAAGGGACGCATCCCGCCTGTGTTCGTACACCAAAAATGGCCCGAACCGAAGCGGTCCTCATGGTGTCCGACTCGGCCCTCTCCGCCAAAAGACTGGCTCAGCTTGCCACACTCGCCGATGTCCACGATGCCAAGCAAGTGGTCGATCAGTTGAATCTCGCTTATGAACACGATCAATCGGCATTTCATATCGAGAGTATTGCCAGTGGCTTTCGGCTGTTGACCAAACCGATCTACTCGTTCTGGCTGGGCAAACTGCATCAGCGACAGGCAGAGCTGAAACTGACTCCACCGGCACTCGAGACGCTCGCCATCGTCGCCTACCGGCAACCGGTAACACGAGCTGACATTGAAACGATTCGTCGTGTCCAATGCACGGACATGCTCAAGTATCTCATGGAACGAGGTCTAGTGCGGATTGGAGGTGAAGAAGAGACGCTCGGTCGACCGTTCCTGTATGAAACAACCCGACAGTTCCTGGAACTGTTTGGTCTGCGGGGACTCGATGCTCTTCCCCTGGCGGATTCACTCCGGAAACTGAAGGCGAAGATCGCCGAGACCCCCGAAAGCGAATCGACCGAGCCCGAATCCGCATCCCCGGCCACGATCTCGACCACGATCTCGACCTGACGCAAAAACCGCGTCAGCTTGTGCGAACGGATCCCGCGTCTCTCGCGGGATCATCCGCTCCCGCCAATAAGACAATAGCATCTGCATCAATCGCTTCCTGTCGACCTACCGGTCCGACCCGTTCCCCCGTCTTGGCTTTGACGTTCACCTGACTGGGATCAAGATTCAAGAGCAAGGCAATCTGGTGTGCGATCGGTTTCTTATACGCGGAAAGCTTGGGTCGTTCCGCATGGATGGTGCAATCCAGGTTGACGATCTTCCAACCTCGGTTCTGTACTTCACGGAGCGCCTGCTGCAAAAAAATTGCCGAATCCACATTCGCCCAGCGTGGATCGGTATTCGGAAACCACTCACCAATATCCCCCAATCCGGCTGCCCCCAACAGGGCATCCGTCACCGCATGCAACAGCACATCCGCATCGCTATGACCATCCAGCCCCATTTCATAATCGATCGTCACTCCACCTAAAATCAGGCGACGCCCCGAAACCAAACGATGCCGGTCATGCCCCAGTCCGACACGCATGCGAGTCTCAGTCATCTCAACACTTTCCCATTTTCAGCAACCAAATCGGTCGAAATCACGATGGGCGAAGAATGAAGGATCATCGCCAAAAAGGAAAGCGACCAGCCGCGATCCCCTTTCCCGGCAGGAACCCGGTCTGCCGAGGGGAACCGCGTCCGTAGACTTGATGTTTCTGGGCCCGCGAGGAACACTCATGGAGAAATACGAATAGGAATCAAGAATCCTTCCTTTGTGGCGACAAACCTGTCATCCGGAATCCCCTGACCGGCGTACGAGAGCGAGACGATCATGATGCGGCGATCTCCAGGTCTGAGTTTTCTGTCGCGACTGCGATTCCCCTTGCTGCTTACCCCCTGGCTGCTGATACCCTTGTACACCGTCTCGGCGGCCCCCCCGGAATCAATCGCGATCCCCTATCCTGACCACTCGGAACTGCTCGTCGTTCGCGACGCCCAGGGGACCTTGGGACCCGTCAAAACCCCCGCCGATTGGGCTCGACGACGGGCACACCTTCGTACGAATATGCAAGTGGTGATGGGCCCGCTTCCCGATGATTCACAGCGCGTACCGCTGGAAGTCAAGACGCACTCTGAAGAAATCCTCGACAAATACATCCGTCGAAAGGTGACGTATACACCCGAACCCCACGATCGTGTCCCCGCCTGGCTGCTCATTCCCCGCAATCTGACGGACAAGCGGTCAGCCCCCGCCATGCTCTGCCTGCACCAGACAAACAACGTGGGCAAAGACGAGCCGGTCGGCTTGGGTGGTCTGATCAACTTGCGTTATGCCCACGAACTGGCCGAACGGGGATTCGTTTGCATTGTGCCGGACTATCCCTCATTTGGGGAATATCGATATGACTTCAAAACCGACGGAAGTCATTACGCCAGTGGCTCGATGAAAGCGATTTGGAACAACATGCGAGCGGTCGACCTGCTGGAAGGGCTGCCTCAGGTTGACCCTGCTCGCATCGGGGTGATTGGACATTCACTCGGTGGACACAACGCCCTCTTCACCGCCCTCTTTGATGAGCGACTGCAGGCCACCATCACCAGTTGTGGGTTTACCCCATTTCACGATTACTATCAGGGTAACCTGATGGGCTGGACCAGCGACCGGTATATGCCACGGATTCGCGAAATTTACCACAACGACCCGAATCAGGTCCCCTTTGATTTTTACGAGATCCTCGCCGGACTCGCGCCGCGCGGCTGCTATTCCAATTCACCACTGCACGACAATAACTTCGAGGTGGAAGGAGTGCGGAAAGCGTTCCAAAAAGCGAGCACCGTATACTCATTACATCAGGCCAAAAACCGCTTGAAACTGGCGACACCCGACGCCCAGCATGATTTCCCCCCCGCACAACGGGAAGAGGCGTATCAGTGGCTGGAAGGAATGTGGAAGTAGCGTCGACGGAAATGTCGATAATGCAATCCCTCCGGCACCGTTCACAGAAAATTGGGCAGCGATCGCCAAATCCCGGATTGGATTCCCTCGAAAACCAGTTATGATCCGAAAAGCCACTTAATCTGGCTGGCAACAGAGAATTGACCTGATCCAACTTTTCCTTCTGCACGAGAATCTTCACGATGTCGCGGTTCATCACGTTATCCGTTCCCGTGCTGATGAGCCTCATCGCGGCGTCGTCAACGTTTGCTGCGGAACCCGATGCCGCTGCGATCGAATTCTTCGAGACGCGGATTCGACCTGTTTTTGTCGAACATTGCCAGGAATGCCATAGTTCGTCGGCCGCCTTGCTGAAGGGTGGTCTGCGGCTGGATCATCGGGAGGGGTTGCTGAGCGGGGGTGATTCCGGTCCGGCCATTATTCTTGACAAACCCGAGACGAGCCCACTACTCAAAGCCCTGAAGTACGATGGGATCGAAATGCCTCCCAAAGGGCGATTATCCGCGCAGATCGTTGCAGACTTCGAACAATGGGTGAAAATGGGGGCTCCTGATCCCCGCGAACGTCCCCTGATTTCTCTTCCTCTCAAAGTCGATTTTGCCGCAGCCAGCAAACTTTGGTCATTCCAGCGACCCGAGCGGACCCCACTTCCTGCCGTGCAGCAGGCGGAATGGCCACAACAGGATCTTGACCGGTTCATTCTGGCGAGGCTCGAACAAGCGGGGATGAAGCCAAGTCCTCAGGCCGAACGCCGCGTTTTGATTCGTCGGGCCTATTTTGATGTCATCGGACTTCCCCCCACGCCTGAGGAGGTCGAGGCCTTCATCAACGATCCCTCACCGCAGGCCTACGTGACAGTGGTGAATCGCTTATTGGACTCACCGCATTACGGAGAACGCTGGGGGCGACATTGGCTGGATATTGCCCGCTATGGCGAGGATCAGGCGCACACCTTCAAGGCGCGTAACTATCCGCAGGGATTTCGTTACCGGGACTGGGTGGTCGAATCGCTTAATCAAGACCTGCCCTACGATCGATTCCTGAGCGAACAAATTGCGGGTGACCTGCTGGGAAGCCCGAGTGATCCCAAGCGAATGGCGGCGCTGGGGATGTTTGCGCTGGGGCCCGTCTACTATCAGGACAATGGTGAACAGGCGAAAGCCTTGGCTGACGAGTGGGACGATCGAATTGATACGTTGACCCGCGGGGTCTTGGGCCTGACCATTTCATGCGCCCGCTGTCATGATCATAAATTTGATCCGATCACCACCGCCGATTACTACGCTCTGGCGGGGGTTTTTGCCAGCAGCGATTACCAGGAACGACCCATTGTTGCCAAAGAGGTCCTCGATCAAAAAGCGGCTGCGGAATCGGTCTTGAAAGAACAGCAACTTCTGGTCGACCGATTTCTGGATCAACAGGCACGGCAATTACGCCCTGCACTGGTGTCCGAAATCCCTCAGTACTGGACCGCTGCCTGGAAAGCGATCAATCATCAGCGCACCAAACCCGATGACAAACAACTGATCGAGCGAATCGCTAAAGAGGAAAAACTCAGCGAACTTTTACTGAAACGCTGGGTCGACTATTTGAATGCCCCTGCCGACGTTCGGCAGCAGCGCCCCTCTCTTTCCGCGTGGAACGAATGGGTCAGCAGATCCGACAGCAAACAAGACCTCTCGGGGGATGCAGCGGCACTGGCTGCGGTCCAACAGATCGCGACCGATTTTCAGGCTCAAGTCGTGGCAATCTTACCGCAACGGGAACAACGGTTTGCCGAGTATGGCGAGAACTTTGCTTTTGTGAATGAAGCCGATCGTGCGACCGTCGATCCTGGGATCATCCCACTGGGAAATCTGTTCGATGATCCACAAGGGGGGATCGCCCTGTCGGCAGCCCTTTCTACGGATAAGTTCCTGTCCGCCGCCAACGAAAACAGCCTGGGGGTTGATCGCGTGGTGCAGGGTTGGGGCAAGCAGACCCAGATCGCCAAAGGGATCAATTTCGACTTCAGTCAGTTGGGAAGCGATCAACGCGCTCACGGCGGCGTGATCAACGATGGCTGGGATAATTCCGGTGCCATTCGGACGCAGGGACAGCGCTTTGCAGCGAACTCGGGACGAACCGAACAGGGGATCGGGATGCACGCCAATGCCCTGATCACGTTTGATCTGGGCGAACTGCGTCAGGCCGGCCTGATGCCAGCTGACCAGCGATTTGTTTTTCGAGTCGATCGGGCGGGACTCAATGACGACACCTTTGGAAACGGCGATTCCAGTGCCCACCTCGCGGTGATTGTTTCACGCCCCCACCGCAAAGGGGACGTATTTGACGGCATTATCGCGGGCTATGTGAATGGCCAGCTGGTGAAAACGGTCGAGAACGACCAAGTTTACTATTTCTCGGGCGAGATACCACCACTCCTGAAAGCAGACGGCCAATTTGTCAAATTTGAAATTTCGATTCCAGCGGAAGCGCGCTACCTGACGTTGGTCAGTACCGGTGCCGGTGTCGGTCCTGGTGAAAATACCATCAGCAGCGATCACACCGTCTTCTCAGGCGCGCGGCTGGAATGTGATCCCCTTCCGGAACCGCAGGCTGTTGTCGCGGCAACGGCGACTGCCGAGCCCGCTGTGGATCGACAGCAACAACGCCTGGAAGCCAAGTTGTTGTCCGAGTTATTCTATGACCAGGGCCTGCTGGCGTTACCGAGCAAAGAAGCGGAAACAAAACTCCCTGAACTCGTGAAACAAGAACTGGTCGAAATGCGGGGGGAACTGGAACGGGTCAAGAAAAACTTCGATGGCATCCACGTGCTGATGGCTCATTCACTGGCCGAGGGACAAGGGCGGAATCTTCCCATTTATCTGCAGGGGAACCCCACGAAACCAGGCGGAGTCGCTCCCCGATCCATGCCGATCGTCTTTACCGAGGGGACGCGTCTGCCGTGGGCGACCAAAGGGAGCGGACGGGCCGAATTGGCCGCTGCGATCGCCTCACGCGATAACCCGCTGACCGCTCGAGTCATCGTCAACCGCGTCTGGCGTAGCCATTTTGGATTTGGCTTGGTCCGAACTCCCAGTAACTTCGGTCAACTCGGGGATCGACCGACCCATCCAGAGTTGTTAGACAACCTGGCTGTCCGTTTTATGGATGCGGGCTGGTCGCTCAAAACGCTACATCGCGAAATTCTATTGTCGGCCACCTACCAGCAGCAGAGTGATTTTCGCCGGGATGCTGCCGAGATTGACCCTGAAAATCTGCTGTTGTGGCGGATGAATCGGCGCAGACTGGAAGTCGAGCCCTGGCGTGATGCGATGCTGGCAGTGACTGGCGAACTTGATCGGACGATGGGTGGCCCCTCGGTTGATCTGGCAGCCAATCACAATCGTCGCCGAACACTCTATGCCTTTATTAGTCGCCATCAACTGGATGACTTACTCAGGCTGTTTGATTTCCCTGACCCGAATATTACCAGCGATAAACGGAGCGTGACGACGGTTCCTCTGCAACAACTGTTTGTGCTGAATAGCGACTTTATGACGCAGCGGGCCAAGGCACTCATCGCCCGACTGAATGCGACGACTGCGCAGCCGTCGACCGTGCCGACGACAGCGGTGCCGACGACCGCAGTGCCGTCGACCGCAGTGGCCGAGCAGATCCGAAAGCTGTTCGGCTGGACTTACGGCCGACAGCCAACCGAAAACGAATTACGGTTAGGCGAGGCATTTCTCGCCACCGCAAGCGGATCGCCCGCTGCGGGGCTTTCCCCTTGGGAACGCTACGCATTAGCTTTACTGGGAACGAACGAATTTTCCTTTATCGACTGACTCGGGTTTCCATCAACAACGAGTAAAAAGAACCGATATGAATCTCAAACCTCTGTTCGCAACTCACGTCGATCCGTACCTTCCTGGGGCTTGCTCGCGTCGGCAGGTCCTGACGCGTGCGGGTGCCGGTTTTGGCATGCTCGGCCTGCGGAGCCTGCTGGCTGCCGAGTCACCCGCCACGCTCGACAAAATTCCCAGATCGGCCGCATCCAATAATCCACTGGCACCGCGGCCAGCTCATTTTCCGCCGCGCGCCAAACGGGTTATTTTTCTGTTTATGAATGGCGGCCCCTCTCACGTCGATACCTTTGACTATAAACCCGCATTGAAAGAGCAAGAAGGAAAATCAGGACCTGGGGGGAAATTTATGCCCT
This sequence comes from Schlesneria paludicola DSM 18645, assembly GCA_945869955.1. Lineage (GTDB taxonomy): Bacteria > Planctomycetota > Planctomycetia > Planctomycetales > Planctomycetaceae > Schlesneria > Schlesneria paludicola_B. The sequence goes on along the minus strand of CAMBQP010000004.1, from coordinate 44,639 downwards.
CACCGTTTCAGTTTGCCAAATACGGTCAGAGTGGCATGGAGATCAGCGAACTGTATCCCCATTTATCGCGGCATGCCGATGATTTGTGTGTGATTCGGTCGATGCATACGACGACGCCAAACCATGAACCCGGCTTATTCATGATGAACAGCGGTTCGCAGCAACCGATTCGGCCCAGCCTGGGCTCTTGGTTGACTTATGGCTTGGGGAGCGAAAATCAGAATCTGCCCGGCTTTGTGGTGCTATGCCCCGGTAAACCGGTGGTGGGCCCTGCTCTGTGGGGCAACAGTTTCCTTCCCGGAATCTACCAGGGAACCCACATCAATAATTCGAAGATTGATCCCCGGCAAGTCATCGGCCACTTGAACAACAAGCACTTGAATGCCGGAGATCAGCGTCAGTTGCTGGATCTGCTGCAGGCGATGAACGACCGCCACTTGGCAGACCGAGGTCAAGATGTCGAACTCGAAGCGCGGATTGCCTCTTTGGAAATGGCGTATCGGATGCAGTTTGAAGCCCAGGAAGCGTTTGATGTCAGCCGTGAAGAGGAGTCAACGCGCACTTTGTATGGCGAAGGGGAATTCGCGAATGGTTGCTTAATTGCCCGCAGACTGGTGGAACGCGGCGTGCGGATGGTGCAGCTCTACTACGGTGCGGGCCAGCCCTGGGATGCGCATGGTGACATCATGGACCACAAACGAGACGCACTCAAGAGCGATCAGGCGATTGCGGCCTTGCTACAGGACCTGAAGTCCCGCGGAATGCTTGAAGAAACCCTGATTCTCTGGGGTGGAGAATTTGGTCGGACCCCGGCGGCTCAGGGGGCCAAAGGGCGCGATCACCACCACACCGGATTTACGGTCTGGATGGCCGGGGGTGGGGTCAAAGGGGGGCTGACTTACGGAGCCACTGATGATGTCGGCGTACATGCCGTCGAGAATCGGATGGATGTGCATGACCTGCACGCGACGATTTTGCATCTCATGGGACTCGACCATACCAAGCTGACGTATCGGTACAGCGGCCGGGATTTCCGCCTGACGGATGTGCATGGTACGGTGACTAATGCCATCCTGGCGTAATCAAAGACGTCCCTCGACCACCTACTGAACCGTTTTCGCAGACCGAGACTTTTGAACGGAACTGCGAATCCGACCGCAGGAAACGGTTTTGCCGCAACTGTTTTGCCGCAACCGTTTTGCCGCAACAAAGGAACGGACGCTTCGGGGATGTGGCGGATGGTTCTGAATTGAATGCCATTGACCGAGTATGAACGGTGAACATATTCTCTGTCGTGATACTGGTGGTGAGGATAAACCACACGGTTTTGTGATCGCAGAGGATCGCGAATCTTTATTTTGAGGAAGGACAGGATGTCCGTTGAATCTTCGTTATCGCTCCGATACCAGAAGGCTGGCTGGCTGACTTGGGCCGCTTTGACTGTGGTGGTTACGTTGGTTGTCGCCCGGTCGATTGCCATCGGCGATGAACGATCGGTGACCCCCTCGTATCGTTCCGCCGTCTGGAATTGGTTCGCGGGCGAGCCGCTGTACAACATGCAGGGGCATGGTTTTCTGTATCTCCCTCAAGCCGCACTGGTGTTTGCCCCCTGGGCGATGTTGCCGCATGCCGCGAGCGAACTGGTCTGGCGATGGTCGATGATCGCGGTACTCGCGGCCAGCGTTGTCAGGCTGACCCGGCTGTTAAATCGGGATGGTCGCTGGTTTTTTGCCGTCTCTGCCGTGACCACAGTCCTGGCGTGGGGCTGTGCGAGAAACGGACAGTCGACGCTGCTGATTACGGGGATGATGATCCTTGCAGTCGCGGACTTGAGCGAGCAACGCTGGTGGCGAGCGACGCTGCTGCTGACACTCGCCTTTGCCTTCAAACCGCTGGTCATCGTTCTCATTTTATTGGCGGGGGTGCTCTATCCGCACATGTCATGGCGGTTGGCGCTTGGCATGGCCTTTGTCGCCGTTCTGCCGTTCCTGACACAACGACCTGAATACGTACTGTCACAGTACGTGGCTTGTCAGGAAAATCTGAAAATCACCTTTGAAGTCGGCGAGACCGGTCATTGGGCTCAATTGTTCGGCATGTTACAAGTCGCCGGCATCGAAATTCCCTCGACGGCTCGGACAGCGACCCGACTCGTGGCCGCCATCGGTACATTGCTGGCCTGCTGGCAAGGGGTCCGTAAACTCCCTTCCCCACGAGCGGCGTTTTATCTGTTTGCCCTGGCTTCCTGTTACCTGATGCTGTTTAACTCCCGCACCGAGGGAAACACGTACACGATGATTGGCCCCGTGTATGGGGCGCTGCTGGCTGAAGCGGCATTTCCTCAACGGAATCGGCGAGCGACCGGATGGTTGATCGCGGCCGTGGTGCTGACGGTCGCGAATTATGAATTGGCTGTCCTCGTGACCCCGCGACCGAGTGCGATCTGGATTTCACCGCTGGTTTGCGTGGGGGTGAGTGGCTACCTGGTGCTGCGACTGATTCAAGAGATTCAAATGACAGCGTGTCACCCGAGTTCGGGTGAAGCCGAAACCGTTGCCGTGTCCCTGCCATCCCAGGCGGCCTGATTCGCAACGCCGCATCCTCAGCGGGATTTCCCCAATCCCTCTCCGTTCAGCCACGGTTCAGTCACGGTGTCGTTTGCGACTCGATTTGGCGGAATCGGCAGTTTGAGGAAATACGTGTGGAGCAAAACGAGTTTCGCTGGGGGGATGCGCGACGGATCGATGCTGGCAACTGCGAACGATTCGGTCGCATAAAGTGACGAAATCGATCCCCTGCCGAGCTGCGGCCTTGGGCAACAGGCTATGGTCGGTAAAGCCCGGAATGGTATTCACTTCGAGCACCCACGGCTGATTGGAATGGTCCAGCCGAAGATCAACGCGTGCCAGGCCGCTGGTCCCCAATGCGGAACAGGCATTTTTCGCGACGAGTTCAATCTGTTGCATCAGCTTTTCGGGCAGATTGGTCTCGAACAGATAACGCGTCGCGTCATCTTCGTATTTTGCCTGCCAGTCAAAAAATTCACGATCCGTTTCGATTTTGATGGCGGGAAGCGTCTCTCGGCCGATCAACCCGACGGTCCATTCGGTCCCTTCCACCATCGTTTCCAGGACCCCAAACACATCAAATTGGAAGCAGAGTTTGAGTCCCTCGGCCAAGCGATCGGGTGTATGAACAATCGTGATTCCCAAACTCGAACCCTGCGTATCGGGTTTGACGACCAATGGATAGCCGATCTCGGCCGCTTTTTGTGCGATCCATTCCAGATCATCGTTATAGTGAATCAGTGAATATCGGGGTGTGGGGACGCCGAAGAGGCGAAACCGCTCTTTGGCAGCCGACTTGCTGAAGGCAAGGCGCGAGGCGATAGCATCGCTTCCGGTGTAGTCGACCTGAGCCTGTTCCAGAATCTGTTGGACCTGGCCATCTTCGCCAAAACGACCATGCAGGGCGATAAACGCCACGTCAAACTGACTCCAGTCGATACCCGATAGTTCGACAATCGCCGGGTCCAGATGAAGCACCTCGTGCCCCGCCACCGACAACGCGGCCGCAACAGCCATTCCACTTTTCAGGCTGACATCCCGCTCATCGGAATCACCACCCGCAAGGACGGCCACACGTAACGCAGACAAGTTTTGTGCAATGAACATCAGGGACCGCTTCCTTGCGATCGAACGGAATGAAACTCGGAAAGCCGCTCGGGCAAGAGACTGGCCGCAGCGTTGGACACTGCGACGATGCGTTTTTCTTGCTCCAGGCCATGGGTAGAAACCTACCAGATTTTGATTTCGGACTCCAGATGAACTCCGAACTGTTCCGCAATTTTTGAGCGGATGAGATCGATGAGTCGCAGCACATCGCTGGATTTGGCGCCCGCATGGGTGACGATAAAGTTCGCATGTCGTTCGCTGATTTCTGCACCACCGACTCGAGTCCCTTTCAAGCCGGCCTGTTCAATCAATTGTCCCGCGCGCAGCCCGCGTGGATTTTTAAAAACGCAGCCTGCGGATTGTGAGCTGAGTGGCTGCACCGATTTCTTGGCAATCCAGTTCTGCTTCAGCATGTGAGCAATCGCCTCGGGGTTACCCGGTTGCAGCGAGAACTCGACCTCGATGATCAGCAGGTCGTTCAAATTACTTTGTCGATAATCAAAAGACAATTCGTCTTTCCCCCGCACGACTCGCTCACCCAAGCTCGTAAGCCCTGTGACGCTGGTGACCAGTTGCGAGGCTTCGCCGAGCCGACCGCCGGAATTTCCGCAGACCGCACCCCCAATGGTCCCAGGTATTCCTGCGAGATTTTCGAATCCCGCCAGACCAACCCGGACGGTTTCCGAGATGACGTGCGAGAGTAACGCACCTGCCCCGGCACGGACACGATGTCCTTCAATTTCGACCTGAGCAAAAACTGAAGAGTTGAGCCGAATGACGACTCCGCTGACCCCTTCGTCTTTCACGAGGATATTCGAACCACCACCCAGAATGTGAATCGGGAGCTGCAGTTCGTGGCAAGCGGTCACGAGTCGGGTTAATTCCTCGATCGACCGCGGAGTCGCCAGGTACTGTGCGGGACCCCCTAATCGTAACCAGGTGTAGGGAGCCAACGGCTCATCCTGTTGCAGAATGTCATTGAATGCGCTGAGTGAGCTCATGATATATCCGGTCGATGTCGCCAGCCCCCATCGTCACCGTGACGTCTCCGGGGCGCATTGCATCGTCTAAAGTGCTTACGATCTGGTCAAGCGATGAAAAAAAACGAGCCGAAATTCCCTCGGCCTGCAGCTGCCTGGTTAATTCTTGCGAGACCCGCCATGGTTCGATCGAGACGGATTCTCGTGCGGCAAATACGGGGGCGACCCAGACTTCGTTCGCCTCGGAAAAACTTTGTGAGAACTCCGTCATTAAGGTCGTTGTCCGCAGGATTTGATGTGGCTGGAAAATACAACGGATGGCCTGCGAACCAACCACATTCCGTAGGGTTTTGAGGGTCGCTTTGACCGCAGTGGGATGGTGCGCATAGTCATCAAAAAACAGCGATCCCTTTCGTTCGCCGAGAAACTCGAATCGCCGGCGGATTCCTTGAAATTCTGCCAGAGTCTTGCGGAGGATGTCGAGTGAGACCCCCGCCTCGGCGCACAGTGCGGCGGCGGCAAGCCCATTCAATGCATTATGTTCGCCGTGTAAGGCCAAGGAAAACCAACCGTGATCCCGACCATTGCCCACGACGCGAAATCGAAGGCCCCCAGCAGATTGTTCGATCTCGCGGACTTGCCAATCCGCCGTCGCACGACGGCCGAAGGAAACGCGCCGGGCGGATGTTTTGGCCATCGTGGAAACTTCTCGCGAAACGGGACAATCCTCGTTGATCAGCAAAAACCCCTCGGCAGCGGTCTGGCTGGCAAACGTAGTAAACGCCGACTTGAGTGATTCCAAATCGGGATAGCAGTCAAAATGGTCTGGCTCAATACTCAGAATCGCAGTGTAGCGAGGCTCAAAATCGAGAAAGCTTTGCTGAAACTCACAGCTTTCCGCCACAAATAAATCCCCCGATCCGCTCCACCCACTCCGACCACTCCCACATAATTCCGCACCCAAAACAACCCCTGACAGGCGATTCGCTGCGGACAGAATCGAGGCGACCATGGCAGTGGTTGTGCTCTTGCCATGGGTTCCGGCAATGCACACACCTGTGGCCCGACGCATGCGTTGGGCAACCATCTGACTGTAAGAAAACTGCGGAATGGCCTGGTGGATCGCCCTCATTCGTTCCGGGTTTTGGAGGGGAATTGCGGGACTGTAGACCAGGTTTTGGGCGGAATCCGCCAGATGTACGGCAGCATGACCCTGGTGAAAAACCAGCCCCCGATCGATCAGTTTCAAGATTCCCGCAGTGGGAATGGCCAGATCTGAACCCGACAGACTCCAACCCTCATCCAGTAATAACTCAGCCAGTGCACGCATCCCTGCGCCACAAACGCCAACCAAATGAGCGGATTGATGAGCTGTCTGGACCATAAAAATCATAAAAAACAAAATTGAGCGGAAAGGAATCGATCGCGAATTCCGTCTGGTGAAGCATCTGGATTCACGGTCTGTTTTTTTTCGGAATTCGACACCAGAGCATCACTCGTAACCCAATTCTAGGGAACAACTTGTTACGATGATATGGACTCCCCCGTGGTTGATCAGAGTGACGCGGATGATTACACTCACGTATCGTAAACAGATGAACTGGCCTGAGCTTGTTCATTTATCAGAGGAATATGCCGATCGATCGGTCTGTTCCTCAAATGATGCGATCCTGAGATGATACGAGATCGTTCAGCAAGAAAACCACCGTGATGATTGGACCCCTTCATGACGCAGATTGTGGATATTCGCCAATGCGATGATCCGCGTGACGCGATACACCTCGCCTGCCAGCGACTGGCAGAAGGCGAACTTGTTGCCATTCCGACTGAGACCGTTTACGTCATCGTGGCGAATCCCCTGAGCGCAACCGGGGTCGCAAAGATTCGGGCATTGCAACCGGAAGGCCGAAGAACGCTGCTGCTGAAATCCTGTTTTGAGCTCTGGGACTATGTTCCCAATCTCCCTGTTTATGCGGATAAACTGTCCCGCCGTGGTTGGCCTGGGCCATTATCGATTGCCTTGGATTCGTCTATGACCTCGGGTTTATTCCGTGATTTGGGTCAGGATGCTCAGCAAGCATGCACTGCCTTGGATGGAACTGTGACGTTTCGATCGTCGTCACAACCCCATCTGCTCGAAATTATGCGAATGTGCCCTCATCCATTACTGGCCTGCTCAGAGACGCTGTCTGGAATCATAATGCCGCGCAATGCAGCAGGGATTGCTGAGCGTTTTGGCAAGCAGGTTTCACTGGTGCTTGATGATGGAGTGTGTCGTTACGGCGAGCCCTCTTCGATTGTTAAAGTGAGCGAGGGAGGCTACGAGGTGATTGAATCGGGAGTGGTTTCTGATTGTACCCTGAAGCGGGTTTGCAGCGAAGTTTTTCTGTTTGTCTGTACCGGTAACACGTGTCGCAGCCCCATGGCAGAAGCTCTGTTTCGCAGACTACTGGCCGAACGCCTGCAATGTCAGGATGAAGAGTTGATGGATCGTGGTTTCAATGTGATTTCTGCCGGATTGGCGGCAGCGAACGGTTCTCCCGCATCGCATGAAGCGGTCAATGTTTTGTCAGAAGCGGGTATTGATCTGCGAAACCACGAAAGTCAGGCGGTTACGGAACGACTTCTGCTCCATGCCGATCACGTACTGACGATGACACGTGGACATCTTCAGGCGATTTTGAGCGCCTATCCGGATTTAATCAGTCGTGTCCGCCTGCTTTCCCCAGATCACTTGGACATTTCTGATCCGTATGGTGGGGGCTTCGATGAGTATTCCGCTTGCAAATTGAGTATTGAACAGAGTCTACTTGCCTTAATCGATCAGTTGTTATTGACCGACGACAGGTTCTGAGGGGGTGAGTGAACAGAAATCGGCCATGTGGCGATTTTCAATTCGTGAAATGCGAGGCTTTTCAAAATTGGATTTGTTTCTGTTCCAGTCCCCAATGAGATGAACCCTGATGAGATGAACCCGACGAATAGCAAAGTCACCCAAACACGAAAACGACCCTTCACCGAAAACTTTTGATGCTATAATCCCGCAACTCGCGAGAAGCGTTCTGATTCCATTCTGTCTTCTCGCTCGAGTCTTGTCACATGAAACTGAGTCTTGTCCCATGAAAATTGTTGTCGCCAGTGATCACCGCGGCTTTCAGGTGAAAGAACGAATTCTTTCGCAAGTGGTCGAACTTGGGCACGAGACGATCGATATGGGCCCTGATTCGGCAGATGTCGTCGATTACCCCGACTACGGTGCTAAGGGGACGCGACTGATTTCGGAGGGTATGGCCGATCGAGCCATTCTCATTTGTGGGAGTGGTATCGGAATGAGCATCGTTGCCAACAAATTCCCCGGCGTTCGTGCGGCACTTTGCCATGATGAACTGACTGCCGAGATGAGCCGCCGCCATAACGATGCCAACGTTCTCTGCCTTTCTGCAGATCTGCTTGGCGAACGCCTCACATCGCGAATGATCGAGATTTGGCTCGGAACGGAGTTTGAGGGGGGCCGGCATGCCCGTCGAATTGGCAAAATCGCCGCCTTGGATCAACAGCTGATTGGAACCCAACCCTACTGCGCTCCTTGTGAGTAAGTCGCGGTTTCGTCGTTGTGCGGTCACTCTGTTTTGGGGTCTTGTCGCCGTATGAAAATGACTGAACGTCAAGGAATTTCCTCCAAAACCAGAAAATCGGAGTCTCCGCCCCATGCCTGTTGAACAGCTCAAATATTCCACCACACATGAATGGGTTGCGATCGATGGCGATACCGCGACCGTTGGAATTACCGATTTTGCCGTGCATCTGTTAAGTGACCTGGTATTTGCCGAGCTCCCCCCCAGCGGGAAAATCATCACCAAAGGCCAGCCTTTTGGTGAAGTCGAGAGCGTCAAGGCGGTGAGCGACCTTTATGCACCGCTGAGTGGTGTCATCATTGCGTCGAATGAACGACTGACTGAACATCGTGCCGCTGATGGTACACCCGTTGCCGCCCAACTGGAGCTACTCACCTCCAGTCCATTCGAAGAAGGCTGGCTCGTCAAAGTGCGAATCGCCAATCTCGCAGAAATGGATACGCTCATGAACCGCCAGCAGTACTTGGCGCATTGTCAATCCTCTGAATAATCCGATGACTGTGAACAATCCGATGACTGTGAACAATCCGATGACTGCGCCGTGACATCGAATCAGGGACCATCAAACGAACCCCACCCAAGTCAAAAAGGTCGTTTCCATGTCCTATCTCTTTAATACGCCCGACGAACAACAGCTGATGCTCGATCGAATCGGGGTCAGTTCACTCGATGTTTTGCTTGATCAGATTCCCTCGGAACTGCAGCTGCGGCGACCGCTTGAGCTCCCCCAACCGTTGACAGAAATCGAGCTCGAACAGCAATTACGACGATTGGCCTCGCAAAACTTTGGCGTTGGTAATCGGCGTTGCTTCATGGGGGGTGGAGCCTATGACCACTACATCCCCAGTGTGGTGGATGAAATCACGTCGCGAGGAGAATTCTATACCGCGTATACCCCCTATCAGGCGGAAGCAAGTCAGGGGACCCTGCAGGCCTTTTTCGAATTTCAGTCGATGATCGCAGAATTGACCGGAATGGATGTGGCCAACTCCAGCTTATACGAAGGGGGAAGCGGCGTTGCCGAAGCGGTGCTGATGGCGATCCGTTGTACTGGCCGATCGGGACGTGTCGTGGTACTGGGTTCCGTGAACCCACAGTATACCGAAACGTTGAATACCTATCTGACCAATAAATCCACGGAAATCGTCGTCGCACCAACCCTTGACGGTACGCTTGATCCCGAACAACTCGCCCTGCTCGTCAACGAGCAAACGGCGTGCGTTGTCGTTCAACAGCCAAACGTGTTCGGCTGCCTGGAAGATGTCGAAGCGCTGGAAAAACTGACGCACGAGGCAGGAGCACTCTTGGTCGTCTCGTTCGACCCCCTGAGCATGGGAATCCTCAAACGACCGGGGGATTGGGGAGCCGATATTGCCGTCGCCGAAGGGCAATCGCTGGGAACACCCCTGCAGTTCGGCGGACCGTTTCTGGGGATTCTGTCCTGCCGCCAGCAGTTCGTGCGAAAAATGCCCGGCCGATTGATCGGCCAAACGATCGACCGCGAGGGAAAACGGTGCTTCTTTCTGAATCTCCAAGCCCGTGAACAACATATCCGCCGCGCGGGGGCCATGAGTAATATCTGTACGAATCAAGGCTTGATGGCATTGCGCGCCACAGTCTACCTTTCGCTCCTCGGTCCCACGGGACTGAAAGAGGTTGCCGAGCTCAGTTGCCGCAAAGCCCATTATGCCGCTGATCGACTGAGCCAAGTTCCCGGCTGTGAACTGGCGTATCAAAAACCGTTCTTCAAGGAATTCGTGTTGAAGTATCGAAAGGGTGCCGAAACCGCGATCCAACGCGCAGCAAATGCGCACATCGATATCGGCCCGGCCCTGAATTGTCTCCCCGGACTGGATTGGATCACGGGCTCAGATCGAGACCAATGTCTCCTGATTGCTGTCACCGAGTCTCGTACCAAAGCGGACATTGATCAACTCGCCGAAGCCCTCGCAAATTAACGAACCGGTATCAATAGTACGCTCGCGGAAACCACCACAATTCCCGCCGGAAAGCGGTAGTGCCGATGTCATGCTGCGCTACGGATGGACACCACGACAGTTCACAGGCCCGAGCGGTCAAACTTCGCACCCTGAAACAAACCACGCCCGGTGCGTCACAGTCGACTTTCGTCGCTTGACACGCCGGGCGTAAACAACAGCCCCCAGATCCCGTCAGGATACGGTTAGCGGAGGGCAACAGCCTGAATCATTTGCCGACCAGAGCGATTCGAAGTGGAGGCATCGTTGGCCTGAACCTCAATCATGGCACAGGATGGGACACAGCATGTCGGCGTCGATCTGGAGATGTAAACCGGTGTACAAGCCGCAGTGCAGACAGGAACAGGAGCCGGTGCACAACAAGCGGTTCGTGTGGTCCAGGCTGGTTGACAGCAGGCGGTTGGCGCAGTCCAAGCCGCTTGACAGCAAGTATTGACTGGTGCGGAATCATAATAATACGTCACGGTCGGTCGACAATTGTCGTAGACGGGCCGACAATGGTCGTGGGCGGGTCGACAACAACAGCGGCGGCGGCGGCCATGTGCCTCGGCTTCTTCGGAAAACAGCATCGTACCCATGACGGCCAGCACAGAAAATAACATCAAATTTTTCATAACAGTCAGAACCTTCTAAAGCTGGAACGCTAGCCCTGAGCTCTACCAAGAGCAATTCACTGAGCGAACCAATGTGGGATCGAGGATCGTCGATTCGAATCATTCAAACCAATAACGCAGTAACCGTACCGTGTTCAGGAAAACTCTTTGATGAGCAGGGGGATTCCGTAAATACCTTGAAATCAGCGGTTTTCCGTCAGATTGACGGAATGGGAATGGTATTTTTTCGTCCAGTCGATTCAAATCCGGCAGCCGGCTTCCACCCCTGATCGCGTTGCGAATACGGATTATGGTTTTCCACCCCAGATTCATGACAACCGCTACTGTCGCGCACGATTGTCGGAAAGCAGTAAGGAAATCAACCGAGGAACATGCTTTAATAGATTGCTCAATCGGCACGGCTTGGCGGAATGGCATTTTGTTTCGGCAATCAAACGCGGCTTTCACTGGATGTGGTGAACGTAACAATCCTGCTCGTGGACAAATGTGGATGGCATTGGAATCGTTGGGTCGCGCACTGGTGCATCGCAATTATCGATTGTTTCTGCTGGGGCAAGGGATCTCGCTGATCGGGACCTGGATGCAACAGGTGGCGATGTCGTGGCTGCTCTATCGACTGACCGCCTCGCCGCTTCTCTTGGGATTGATTGGCTTCTCGAACCAGATCCCGATGCTGTTGCTCTCGCCACTCGCAGGCGTTGCTGCAGATCGCTGGAATCGGCATCGAGCACTCCTCGTCACGCAATTTCTCGCGATGATCCAGGCGATTCTGGTCCTGATCGTGGTTCATTCGGAAAGTGACATCGTCTGGAAACTGGTGGGACTCGGGTTCTTTCTGGGATTGATCAATGCGTTTGACATCCCAATCCGGCAATCCTTTTTGATGGAAATGGTTCCCGATCGAGCCCATTTGGGAAACGCCATCGCACTCAATTCCTCGATTGTGAACGGTGCACGACTGGTGGGACCCTCGCTGGCGGGAATGATCATCACCACTTGGGGCGAGTCGGTCTGTTTTTTGTTGAATGCCACGAGCTACGTCGCGGTTCTGGCGGCCTTGTTGGGGATGCGCAATCTGCCAATCCCGGTAAAACCACCCGCCGGAAAGGTCTTCGCGAAAATTCAAGAGGGATTCGTTTACGCCTTCGGATTCGCAAAGTTAAGAACATTATTGATCTTCCTGACAGTGATCAGTTTCCTGGGAATGTCAACTGGAGTTTTGATCCCGATCTTTGCCAAGGATGTCTTGCAGGGAAACGCCCATACGCAGGGGATGTTGATGAGTGCGAGTGGCGTGGGGGCGTTGATGGCGGCACTCTACTTGGCCGCACGCAAAACCGTTTTGGGATTGGGGCGGATCATTTTCCTGGCGGCGGGCTTTTTCGGTCTGGCACAGATTGCGTTCTCGTATTCAACGCGACTGGAATTTTCGGTCCCGATCTGGATTGTCGCCGGTTTTTGCATGATGCTGCACATGGCTGCCACCAATACCCTGATTCAAACGATTTCGGATGATGACAAACGGGGACGCGTGATGAGCCTGTATGCCATGGCGTTTCTAGGAGTCGCTCCGCTGGGAAGCCTGGTCGGGGGGAGTCTCGCTGCGCAGATCGGGGCACCGGCCACAGTCCGGATCTCTGGGGTGCTGTGTCTTGTCGCCTCACTGATATTTGGTTTGCAACAACTCCGCTTGAGGAAGGTTGTTCGCACCATCGATCAACCGACCGGAATTCTGCCCACGACCGAGGACTCTCCCCTCTCCTCGCCAGCAACTTGAAGGCTCTCATGACGAACGAAACTCGTTGTTACGCACCCATCGCGACAAAATCCGCGTTCTGGGGAAAGCGGAAATCCGCGTTCCGATGAAAAGATCCGGCTGTCAGCAGGATGGATTCTTACGAATTGGTTTGACCAAAGCTTGTTCAGTATCGTATGTTCCATGAACTGTGAATACTCGATTCATCAGACTTTTTGAACGGGACTGGTTCCTGGGACCCTGATGGTCAGTCGATGGTCTTGTACGTCTCACGATCTCCGCTACCGAAATCCGTTTCGGTGCTGTGATTGGGATCTCGCCCGCCTGAGAAACTTGCCTGATTGCCTTCCAGACTGATTTTGAAACAACGTCAAACACACTTAAAAAAACCTGTTCGGAGAACCCGCTCGTGGAACCTTCTTCGTCGTTACCGACCGACCAAACGACTCCCCGACGCAAAATCCTTGCGGTCTTGGGGGCGGTTGGAATCGGTGCCATCATCAGTCTGACACCTCTGCTCGCGGGGCTTTCATTCTTTCTCGACCCACTGTTGCGGCGCCGGGCGGGTTTCAAGGGGGGGGACGCCGAGGGATTCCTGGCCGTGACCCAGCTGAGTGACCTTCCCGATGATGGAACCCCGCTGCGCTTTGTCCTGCGGGCAAATAAAATCGATGCCTGGAACGAATTCAAGGATCAATCAATCGGCACGGTCTATCTGCGAAAAATGCCGGGCAATCAGGTCATCGCCTTCAACGATACGTGCCCGCATCTTGGCTGCAAAGTCGATTATCAGGAAGCGAGCCGCACATTCTTGTGCCCTTGTCATGCCAGTGCCTTTCAGCTGGATGGCGAGCCCATGAACAAGATTCCTCCCCGAAAACTGGACACGCTGGAATCCAAGACCGACCCGGACGGAAAAGTCTGGGTGAAATATCAGGACTTTCAATGCGGTGTGGAGAAGAAGGGAGCGGTCGGATGAACGGAATGCTAAATTGGCTGGACGATCGAACCGGCTACAAAAACCTGGTTCACGAAACGTTAAATGAACCGATTCCGGGTGGGGCCAAATGGAAATACGTTTGGGGAAGTACCCTCTCGTTTGTCTTCATGGTCCAGGTCATTACCGGATTCTTTCTGTGGGGAGCCTACAGCCCCAGTACTCTGACCGCATGGGAAAGCGTCTATTACATTCAGAATGTGATGAGCTACGGCTGGCTGGTCCGTGGGATTCATCACTTTGCCGCCCAGGCGATGATGATTCTGCTCGGACTGCATTTTATGCAGGTGATCATCGCGGGTGCCTACAAGGCTCCGCGTGAAGTCAACTTCTGGCTTGGACTCGTCCTGATGCAAATCGTTCTGGGACTGTCACTGACGGGCTATCTGCTTCCCTGGGATCAAAAGGGGTATTACGCGACCAAAGTTGCCACCAATATCGTGGGGGTGACACCGATGATTGGACCCCAGCTGCAGCAACTGGCACAAGGGGGAACTTCGTACGGGCATCACACTCTGACCCGTTTCTTCGCCCTGCACGCCGGAATTCTGCCGGCACTGATGGTCGGGTTTCTGGCGCTGCATATCTATGTTTTCCGCCGACATGGGATCACCGTCTCGAAGTCAGACCAGGCTAAGCCAGCGGGGACATTCTGGCCAGATCAGGTACTGATGGATGCGGTCGCCTGCCTGGGGGTCTTGGCCACAATTCTCTTTTTCACCGTCTGGAAGGGGGCAGAACTGACCGGCCCCGCCGACGCTTCGGAAGCGTACTCGGCAGCCCGGCCCGAATGGTACTTCCTGTTCCTGTTTCGGTTTTTAAAGTTCGAAGAAGTTGACAAGCTGGGCCTCGTGTTCGGAGCCCTGTATGTACCGGGTGCGATCATGGGTGTCATTGCACTGATGCCTTTCATCGGCAAATGGAAGCTGGGACACGGATTCAATGTGGCCTTCACCTTTGCCCTGCTGGCAGGAGCCACCTTTTTGACTGCAATCGCACTGAAGGAAGACGGTGCCGACAAAAACTATCAGGCGGCAGTCAAGGCGGCGGAATTTGAGGGCCATCGTGCGGCGGAACTGGCAAAAGAATTCGGGATTCCCCCCACGGGTGCCCTCAGCCTGCTGAAGGAAGATCCCCGAATTCAAGGACCTAAATTGTTTGCCCGGCACTGTTCGAGCTGTCATCGCCACAATGGCCATAATGGCCTGGAACAGATCGTGATGAAAGAGATCGAGGAAAACGGGCAGAAGATTCAGGTTGAAGAGCCGGCCACGGCGGCAGACCTGGGAGAGTTTGGTTCACGCGCATGGATCACCAGCCTCTTGACAAACTATTCACAAACATTTGCTCCGCTGAAAAATGCCGGTGAAAACGGCGAAAAATTCCTCACGGGTGAAATGGCGGAATGGGTGAAAGACAACTCACCCACGTTGCTTCAGCCCGAGAATGCAGACTCGTTAAAGGGACTGGTTGAATTCCTGGCGGCTCAAGGGGGGCGGCGCGAGCTCCAGCCGTTTGACCCAGCTCTGATCGCAGCAGGACGCGAAATTTTTAAAGGAGGAAAACTCGCACAGGGGACACTGACCTCGAACTGCTCGGATTGCCACGCAATGAAACCGGTTGATGGTACAGAATCGCTCGGTGATGGCGCCGGCCCCGGGTATCCAACCCTGACCGGCTATGCGGGGAAACAGTGGCTGCAAGACTTTGTGAAGAATCCGGCTCATGAATCGTTCTATGGTGTGGAACGTAATCTCATGCCTCCCTTCGAAGCAAAACTCAGCCAGAAAGAGCTCACCTTGCTGATTGACTGGATGATAGGTGATTATTTCCGGTCAAATCACGTCGAGGCGGGTGGTGAGCGTAAAGAGTAAGCCCCTGTTCTCAACGACTGCGTACTGACTGGCACTGTGACCCAGTTGGGTCACCCAAAGAGGTGACCCAACTGGCCCTGGTGACCCGCCGGGAACGTTTCTTCATAATTAAAACAAGCCCGATCTGACCACGGGATGAGATCGGGCTGGGATCTATTCGATGACCATCAGTTCCTTGCCACTCAGCTATTGCACCAACGTTCATCCTGGGCGAACGGTCGCGGAAGTCGAAGAGGGTCTTGATCGGTATACATTACCGATCAAAAGTCGCTACGGCAGCGAGCTGTCCGCAGGTTTATGGCTGGCGGCAGGAGTCATCCGAGAACTGATGCAAACACCCGACGGGATCACTCGATTTGCAGAACGCTTCCACCAGCGCGGCCTGAGTTGCTATACCCTGAACGCGTTTCCCTATGGCGATTTTCATTCGGCACGCGTTAAAGAGAATGTCTATCTGCCCGATTGGACCCAACCCAATCGACTCGACTACACGCTGGGGTGTGCACGGCTGCTCGCCACACTGCTTCCCGCAGGGACTGAAGGGAGTATTTCTACGGTTCCATTAGGATTCAAGCCCTTTGAACAACCTCTCGACTTTGCCGACCGGTGTGCGAATCAGCTGATCGAACTGGCTCGGGGATTAGATCGCCTGCGGAATGAAACAGGGCGGCTGATTCGACTGGCCATTGAACCCGAGCCGTTTTGTGTCCTCGAGACGACCGACGAAACCGTGCAGTTTTTCTCACGGCTGCGAACACGCGCGGCCGATGCCAATGCCTTGGAACTCGTGCAGACTTATCTCGGTGTCTGTTACGACATTTGCCATCAGGCGGTCGAATTTGAAGACGTGGCCGCTTCGATACGGTCACTGGCAGCCGCCGAGATTCGAATTAACAAGGTCCATATCACCTGTGCCATCGAACTGCCCAATCCAGGACAGCATCCCGAGGGACTCGCAGCACTGGCCCGTTATGTCGAACCACGCTATTTGCATCAGACGTTTGCCCGATCTGCCGATGGCCGCATCATCAAGCAGGTCGATCTGAATGAGCCACTGACATCGTCCCCTGCCGCTGACTTTCGAGAGGCGTCGATGTGGCGAGTCCACTTTCATGTCCCTGTTGATGCCGAGCAATTGGGGCCACTGGGTACCACACGCGGAGAATTAAAACGGGGATTGGCGGTCATTCCCGAACTCGACTACGCCCCGCATCTGGAGGTCGAGACATACACTTGGGAGGTTTTGCCCGGTGGGGGAAGTCCCAATATCGTCGAGGGCTTCACGAAAGAACTGCTGGCAACCAAATCGCTGCTCGGACAGTAAGTTGGTCAGCAAGGTCGTGGAAAAACCAGGATCTCTCACTCGCACCGGCGCACCGGCAAATCGTGATGTCGGTGCGGAAAAGGGAAATCACCCCTGAATCCGCCTGTGATTCGTGATCGTTACAGCGACCACGGCTCGAAGCGCCTACTGAGCACTCACCATGTCGGGACGCAGGCGTTTGGCCTCACGCAGATACACGTGGACAATTTCCGACTGCTTCTTCTCAGTATTCACATGCAGCAGCACGCGAATACACCGCGGAAGGCTGCTGGGGACGGCAATCTCTGAGGCACACAGCAGCGGCACCTGCTTCATTCCGATTGCCCGAGCCGCCTCGGCTGGGAACGTCGAAGTCAGGTCGGGTGACGTGGTGAAAATCGCCGAAACGATTTCATCGAATTCCTCGATCTGGTTGGCCTTGAGTAATTCAATCAGCAATTCACGTGTCGCCGCCAGCACTTCTTCTGCCACGTTCAGTTCGACGCTGGTGGCACCGCGAATACCTCTAACCGCCATGGTTTTTATTCCTTTCTCGAACAGGTCGTTGCCACCTGCTGAAAAGGGGGCTGCCTCGACAAGTCATCCTGCCAATCTGCCAATCTCTTGCACACAACGTGCCGACCAGCTCGCTTGTCACGAGCCCGTCTCTCTTAGAGTACGTAGAAGTAGCCGATTTCCGTGAAAATCGCCAGTCGAGGATCTCTCTTGCCCAAATTGACGAATTTGAGATACAAAACGGAATGAGGCAATCGTGAAGGGTTGTGTCCAACAAGAACTTCCGTGGAAAGGATGCTGCGTGACAGAATCGGTGGAAACATTAGCTGCTCGGGTCAACGGAACCATTCGTGGAGATCACTTGCGTCTGATTGACGATGCGGCAGCGATTGAAACCGCGAGTCCGTCGGCGGTCACGTTTGTGATGAACAGCGCACAGGTCAGTCGATTAAACGAATGTCGCGCCGGCGCAGTGATCCTGGATGCCAAGATCGCGTTGTTGATTCCGGATCCTGCCCGCTTTTCGCTGATCATTGTCGCAGATGCCCAGCTCGCCTTTCAGACGGTTTTACCGCTGTTCCGCACGATTCGCCCCCGTCCCGAGCGAGGAATCTCATCACAGGCCCATGTGGATTCCACCGCGAAACTCGGTCCGAATTGCTATGTTGCACCGGGAGTGTTCATCGGCGCCGACGTCGTGATTGGCTCAGATTGTGATCTCCATCCCGGAGTCGTGGTCGGAGCAGGATGTCAAATTGCAGACTCTACGACGTTGCACGCAAATGTTGTGCTCTACCACGATGTGGTCATTGGCAGCCGGGTCATCATTCATAGCGGAGCGGTGATTGGTGCCGATGGATTTGGCTACCGCTTTGCGGCGGGTCGCTTCGAAAAAATCCCACAACTCGGGACCGTCCAGATTCACGATGACGTGGAAATCGGGGCCTGTACCACCGTCGACCGTGGAGCCATCGGACCAACCATCGTGGGGGAAGGGACCAAACTCGACAACCTTGTGATGATCGGTCACAACTGTGAAGTCGGTCGCCATAATGTTTTTGCCTCACAAGTCGGCATGGCCGGATCGTGTCGATCCGGTGACTATGTTCGCTTGGGGGGCCAGACCGGTATTCGTGACCATGCGCAACTCCACACCGGATGCACCGTCGGAGCCAAATCAGGGGTGCTCAAGGATGTCCCTGCCGGAGAAACATGGCTCGGGGCTCCCGCAACTCATGAGCTCGATCAAAAACGCCTGCTAGTCTCGATGCGCCGGCTTCCCGACATGAAAGACCAGCTGCGAGATCTGGAGAAACAGGTTGCGACCATGGCTGCGGAAATGGAGAAACTCAAGGAGGCCATCGCGGGGACAATCCTCTCTGCGACAGAGGCTCCGATTGCTCATCGCGCAGCGGGTTAGAAATCGACATCGAAACAGGGATTTACGAAAACTCAAGGACGAGGATTCCCCACAGGGACACTAAAAGAAGGGGATGGACTCCATGGAAGGAGCCACTGGAAGCATACTGAAGCCGGGTGGGCGTCGTGTTGGCCTGCTGGCCGGAGCTGGTCGATTTCCGATTTCGTTCGCCGAGGCCGCGCGAGACCAGGGGCATCACGTCTATGGCGTCGGTGTCATGGGGATGGCACCTCCCGAACTGCGGGAAATCTGCCATTCCTATGTCGAAGCCCCGCTGGCCCGTGTCGGACGTGCGATCAGCCTCTTCAAAAAGGCGCGGATCGAACGGGTTGTAATGGCTGGAAAAATCGAAAAAACGGTCTTGTTTCAACCGTTTCGCATCTTACGACTGATGCCGGACTGGCGCACCATCCACATGTGGCTTTGCTACGCACAACGCGACCGCAAGGATGACACTTTACTATTGGCTGTGATTCGTGAATTTGAACGTGACAATATCTATTTTGATTCCGCCCTCGATTACTGTCCGGAGCTGCTCGTGAAACACGGTTTTTTGACGAAACGCAAACCTAGCGATGCCCAGTGGCGAGATATTCGATTTGGCTGGGAGCTGGCCAAAGAAATGGGACGACTTGATGTCGGTCAATCGGTTATTGTTCACGATATGGCCGTGATTGCTGTCGAAGCAATCGAAGGAACCGATCGCGCCATTCGTCGCTCGGCAGAACTTTGTCGACGCGGGGGGTTTACGGTAGTAAAGGTTGCCAAGCCGAAACAGGACATGCGTTTTGATGTCCCCACGATCGGCCTGCAAACCATTAAAACCATGCACGAATCCGGTGGCCGGGTCCTCGCGATTGAAAGCGATATGACGATCATTCTCGACGAGCCCGATGTGATCGAACTCGCCGACAAACTCGGGATCGCGATTGTTGCGGTGAGTGCCGTGGAACTGGAAATGCGTGTTGCCGGCTAAGCGTCTTGCGCAACGCGAATCCTTCACTGCAACCCAGATTCTCGAACGCAGATTCTCGAACACAGATTCTGGAACACAGAGCCGTGGATTACAACAGCTCGGTGATCAGCTTGCGGTCATCCGCCAGGTACTGTGGTCTGCCATTCGGATCGGTCAGCGTCACGGTGTTCGAGTCGATTCCGAGTTGATGATAGACGGTGTGGAACACGTTCTGAATGTGGATCGGTCGCTCAATCGGCTCTTCACCATTACGACTGGTCGTACCGATCATCTGGCCATGGCGAAGCCCGCCACCCGCCAGGAAGAAGAATGAAGTCCGAGCCCAGTGGTCACGACCCGCTCCGCTGTTGATGCGTGGCGTGCGGCCAAATTCACCCGACATCATGATGATCGTGCTTTCCAGCAAACCATGAGCCGCCAGATCGTCGATCAAGGCCGCCAAACCCTGGTCCAACGGGGGAAGTTGCCGCCGCATCTGGTTGAAGTTATCGCCGTGTGTGTCCCATCCTCCCCATGAGAACGAGACGCAGCGGACTCCCGACTGAATCAGCCGACGAGCGAGAATAAAACGTTCGTTTTCTGTGCCGTTTTTAGCACCATATCGCTGAAGCTGCCTTGGATCTTCCTGGCGCAAATCCATGGCCCGCGCAAGTTCACCAGAGGTCACAATGCCGACCGCCCGGTCCGTATAACTGTCGATCGCCGTTAACATCCCGGAATGATCGACACTGCGCTGCATGCGGTCGAGCCCGCTCAGCAATTCCTTGCGATCCCCCAGCCGACGCAAGCTGACTTGCTGGTTGAGTGTCAGATTTTGACGCCCTTCTCCGCTGGGCCGAAAGCCCGCGTTGATCTGCCCGGTAAATCCTGTTTTTGTCCAGCCGGTGAGGTCCACAAATGTCGGAGCGGTCCCCTGATTGGTCGTCTGTGAGGGGCCCCACAGCTTCGACATCACCGAACCGATCCCAGGTCGTCCACCGATACTTTTGAGTGATTGTTCGCTCCACCCGGAATCACTCTGATGCGGAGCATGCTCTTCACGCAAGCCGGAAATGGATCGAATCACCGAAAACTGATCGCCGACTTGCGCAAGTCTCGGCATCAACTCGCAAATTTCCATACCGGGTACGTTGGTCGCAATGGGAAGAAATTCGCCACGGAACTCACGCGGTGCGGTTGGCTTCAAATCGAATGTGTCGAGGTGCGTCGGACCACCGGAAAGATAGATATTAATGATCGACTTGCCCGTCGCCCGGGCTCCCACTTCGTGCTCGGCCTGCAACAGACGCGGCAACGTTAACCCACCCATCGCCAAGCCACCGATCCGAAAGAAATCCCGGCGGGAAACTTGGTCACAAAAAGGCTGAGACTGAGCGTGAAACGTTAACATCGCGATAGCTCCCAGGGTTCGACGGATCTGCACTGCCTCACTCTAGTCTACAAGTTCCGCAGAACAAATCAATGTTTTTTGATATTATCCTTTGGAATCAAAGTCCGTTGAGCCCCTCCCACACCCACCCGAGATGATCCCGCGAACTGGGAAGTCGCGAACCTATCCTTGATTTCAGGGGGCAAAAGCTCGAATCTTGGATCAATCAAACGACTCCACAAAGTAACGGTCGCTCACACAAATCCAATCGACTTTGGCAACTCAGCCGACAAATTCGTTCCCCACTTTTCTGGCTCGTTCGGGTTTATCGATATTTATTTTCCGTTGCAGGCCCGCTTCCACAAGTAGATTCCAGCCTGCTGCCAGTTGCACAAAGCAGGAGAGATCCCCTGCATCCGGGATTTGAATCGTCGGAAACAGTGTCGGACGACTCGCCACCGCGATGACCGTCAGTCCAACTCCCTTCACGAGCACATCATGAAACTTTTGCTCAGACTCTTCGAAGGGATCGATCCAAATCACGACATCATCCGCCTGCATCGACTCTTCAATTCCGTGGACGGCATAGGTCCCTTCGAGAAAATCACCCCGTTTACGCGTGATCTCATTGGTTTTCAGCGTCAGTTCCTCGGCGACCCCATCATTGCGTCCCGCAAAATAAATCGAATGGGCACTTGCCAGCTTTTTCGCAATTTCCAACTCGATCGGCAGGGCCAATGCCGTCAGAAAGTGATTGGCGAGCGATTCCAACCGCTCTTTCAGTTCATGCTTCCCCGCAATCGACTCGACAAGGGCTCGGCAATACAACGCCTGCTCCACAACGCTTTTCGTGGCGGCGACAGCCCCTTCTTTGCCACAACTCAAGACATGTCCACTCGAGGCCAGTCCCTGCAGTGTGGAATCCGGCATGGCCGTCAGGCTGTACCGATGTTGATTTTCCTTGGCCTTGAGGCTGTTAAACAAGCGGATCACTTCCGCCGTCCGACCGGAATTCGAGATCCCCAGCACAGCCCAGTCAGTTAAGTCATATTCTTGCGACTGACGACCTGCTTCGGTCGCAAGATTACAAGCCCAACCTCGGCGTCGCGAATGGGCGATGGCACTCTTGGCGGGGAACATTCGGCTGGAACCCTCACCCGAAATCAACAGCTTTCCGACCTTCGCAATCTGGGCCGCCGGCCGCTGCACAATCTCGGGATCAAAGTTTTGAATGACTTGGGCGGCGGTCAGCATATCATGGATGAGCTGAAAATCAGTATACGGCGATTGATTCGCGATCACGTGAAAATTCCTTACGGCCTAGCGAGTCCCGGATGGTTTGTGGAGCACGTCCATGTCGTTTTCTTTGACGAGCGGTATGGCAAGACCAACTTCACTGCTCACCCGCTGACATCAACAAATCGTCAATCGGGTGCCGCTCAGACCAATCACTCGGTCAATACAAGGCCATTCTCGCAAAAAAAGTCCGGCACCATCCTGATGCCCGAACACGATCGCCGACCTCAACCACAACCCAGGGACTTGACTGCGGCCTGATTTGTTTTGAACAGGGGCCAGATCTTGTCGAGATGCGTAATCTCGAGCACCTCACGACAATAAGGCTGTAAGCCGGAAATTCCAAATTGAGCAGCAGGATGGGTATTCAATTTCTTCCAGACCCGAAACAAGGTTTCAATGAACGAAGATCCGAAGAACTCAATCGCCTGCATGTCCAGAATTAAAATCGGAAACGGTAATGTCTCGATTAATTCCATGAGTTTCTGTTCAATGATCGCCACATTGGTTTCGTTCAGGTGCTTCAACTCTGATCGAAAAACCGCGATGGTTGCATTACCATCGCGAAGTTCTGTAATTGGCCCACTCATGACGGTCATGATTTTTCCGGTGACTGCTCGGTCGTTCTTCTTCAATCCAATCAAAGGATCTTTGATGGATTGTAACAAAAACGATCAAAAACATCTCGTTCCAATCACGGTTTCTCAATTCAATCGGTCAGTTTCCCGGCCACCACAGCTCCATTCGCCAGCAATCCGCCCCAACAATCCACGCAAACAAAAAACGTGCCGAACACAATAATTCCAAACTCCATTCAATTTTCCGAGTTTCCTTGCCGATAATTTCACTGTCGGACGGTTTCTTGACAACGAAAGAGAATCTCATTGATTAGATTCTCTTTCGTTGTCCGCGAAAATTCATTCGACTCATGGTCTTGAAGACCGGGAAAGAAGACGTTCCCCACACCTGTCCGTTAGTCCGGATTTTTGGATCCGCACGCGTTGATTAAGGGGAATCTCATGTGTCATCGTTTACAGTCCCGGTTGAATCATCTCCCCCGCGTGAGTTATGATACTCGCGGAGCGGGGCTCGCGATCTCCGTTTTACGGAATCGCATTGACCACCACATGAAGGAGGTGCTGGCGAACATGGACGTCTCAGGCATTGGATCAGTTTCCGGAGCCACACCCGCTCGTGCGGTGTCTCCAACATCAACCGTGTCGCCAACAGCTGCAGGGACCCCTGTTGCTGCGCCGCGAGACGAGCTCGAAATTTCATCGGCAGGCAAAATGCTGGATCGACTCAGCGAAACTCCCGAAATTCGTGCCGAGCGTTTGGCACAAATCAAAGAAGCGATCGACAACGGAGCTTACGACACCGACGAGAAGCTCGAAGCAGCGTTATCAAAAATGTTCGGTTCATTGGGAATCGACCTGAGCGACGAGTGATCATTGCGGTTGATCGTGTGTGATCAATCAACGTGGCCGCTCGATACGTGAACGGCGTCATTCTCGCGAAAGCCTCAACAGGCAGGAGGAATGTTTCGTGTCGGATCTGGCCACGACGAACGTGACCGTTGCCCCGGTCGACAAGTTTCGTGAATTTTTATTGACGAAGAAAATGCGGCTCACCCCCGAGCGAGAAGCGGTGGTGACCGCCATCTATGCCTCGCATGACCATTTCGATGCGGACCAATGGATTGATAGCCTCGCCGGACGAAAAGGGGCAATGCGGGCCAGCCGCAGCACCGTGTACCGCACCCTGAATTTATTACAAGAGGCGGGACTGATTCGGAAAGTGGCCCGCGCCAATGATCGTGAAGTCTACGAACATGATTATGGATATCCCCAGCATGACCATCTGATCTGCAAAAAATGTGGTGAGATGACCGAATTTCCCAACGAAATGATCTCCAGCTCGCTGGAAACCATCGCTGCCAAACATGGATTTCGCATGTCAGGGCATCGGCTGGAAGTCGAAGGGGTTTGTGCCAATTGCTCCCGCCCCCCCCAACGATCTCATCGTAAACTCGATATGATCTGAGCATTCCGTTCCGTATCCAGGTGTCAAGGGCCACCATGTCAAGGGCCACTCTTGAATTGATCAACCGAATCGATCCCGGCTTCACTCGTCGCTATCCGAGTCGGGGTCGGGCCTGACGGCTGGTTTCCAGAATCAGATCCAGAACGTGGCTCACTTCTGGATCAATCAACTCGTTCGGTACATAGACTGCAAGCTGTTTCCAGGCATATCCCCTGAGAATATCGCCTGTTAGTAACTCACGGTCCTGCCGGTCAAGCAGCAACATTCCACGCAGATCCGGTTTGGCTTCTTGCAGGCCGTAAAAATGATCCCTGGCCTTCTGTGGCTGTTGGACGTATTTCACAAAGGGACGCTGCAGCACCTCCCCGGCGGGATGCCCTAGTCGCTCGGCAAAACCCCGCAGGATCTCAAGGTCTGTTGAACCTTCAAGGTAAAGCACCCACCCCGTCTGTTCGGATTGAAAATAGTCTTCGTAGCCAATTTCTTTAAGGGACTTGAGCAGTTGCGAACTGCGACTGTCAATCCGATGCGGCTTACCGACAAACGCCACAACAACATCCCGTCCAGCCGCTTCTTCGAGAATGATTTCCGAATGACTTGCGGCAATGACCTGGGAACCGCTTTTCCCGGCCGAGGAACACAGCACCTGATAGATCTCCCGCTGGCGTAGAATTTCTAAATGGGCATCCGGTTCATCCAGCAGGAGGACCGACTGTGGATTGACCTGCAAGTGCGCCAGCACCAGCAACGTTTGCTGCAGTCCACGGCCAGAGCAGGAGAGGTCGAGTTGAATTCCACCTCGTGTCTGATATTCCATCTGGATCTCGCCCCGTTCCGGAATGTACACGGGCTCGTTGATTGTGACACCAAACAGCGACTGAATTCGTCCGGTCAGCTCGCGCCAGGCATTTTGTCCCTCTGGCCCTGTCAGGATCTGATAGCACAGATTTCGTAGCACTTCGGCCGTACGCCCCTCACCAATCCGCAGATTGATGGCACCCGGATCCAACTTGGTTTCATTTGCGGCCAGTCCTGACATGGGGGGTAGGAATGCAAGCCGAATCCGAGATGCCTCTTCGGGGATCGGCATGCGTTCGGCGTCTTTGCTTTCAGTGAGCCTCATCGGTCGACAGTAAAAGGATTCTTCGTTGGCATAGTCAAATTCCAGCCCGCACTTCCACTCTTTGTCGTCGGTGACCCCTTCGACCACGATGTCGATCCGAACGTTGCGCGTCTCTTGGCTGCTGCCACTCGCTCGGCGGACGTCGCGAACGTGCAAGTCCCGCCATAACAATCTCGCCTCAGGAACTGGAATCGCAATCAGATCCTTCCGGTTGATGGTAACGCCCGGTCGCTTTTGAGGAGACGCTTTCCCGTGTCGCTTTTCATTCCATCGCCTGAGTCCGATATCCCAGAGGGCCAATGCCTGGAGTGCTGTCGTCTTGCCGGAATTATTAGGGCCGACAAAGACCACCGGATTCCCCAGTTCAATCTCGACCTCGGTGAACTGCTTAAAGTTCTTCAACACGAGTTTGGTCAGCATGTCAAAAAGACCCCTGTTCTCTGCCGCCGTCGTCCCTAATCCCGCCACTGATTTCCGCAGATTCTAGCAAAAATCGCGATCGGCGGGTATCGGGTGTCGTTCTACTGCAACCAAACGACGGAGGAACCAAAGGCGTTTTACGCGAACAGCCAGCGATGCTTTTATTCTTGGAAATTCAACGAACTTCGGTGTCGCCAGAATCACACCCGACCCTCGCCACGATCTCGAAAAGTTCGGTCAGGCGATGTCGCAACTGAGCCCCTTGAAATCGGTACGCTCGGCAGGGGAGTCGTGCCGAACCGCTCGTTCGATCCGACCATTCTTGATCACAAAAGCCCCTGACATTTGCAGCCCGTGTCCCACGAACGACCCGAAGCCAAACCGGAAGACAACCCCTTCCACTACCGCTCGCCAAAAGGTTTGCACGCTGAATAACTGACCCAGCGTCGCAAAGGGGAGCTCCAGGGTCCGATAGAGTCGACGGTCAGGATCACTGATTTGATCCGTGTTGCTGAGACCCGCCTGTGCCAGCATGGCGGCCCCCTGCTCGGGACTTCCCATGTGAATCACCACTGGATGCAGTTTTGAATGCTCGATCGCGGCGCCCTGTGCCGCCAGGTCGGCGAGTGTCTCGCGGCAATAGGTGCAACCCAGGTGGCGGACAAAGACCAGCAGCAATGGCTGCTGAAACGACAGATCGAACAGATTTTGATGGCTTGGCAAAACAGCCAGCTTGAGTCCCTGTTCCAGCGTCAAACCTTCGGTTGTCGTGCGACGAGTTTCATGAATCCGCGCCGCGTGGACCAGGATCGCCGTGAAGGGGATCCACCAGGCCAGATCATTGGTCAAAATGGTCGCCCCCATGCTCCACGGAAGATCCCCTCGCCAGGCGGTATAAACAAATCCGATCGGTCCGAAAATTTTCCCCAACAAGCCGACCAGCACGATTGGCCAGTGGGTCGCGGCATCCCGGGCTGCAATCCAATAGCCAATCCCATAGACACCGATCACCATTCCCAGACACTGTACGATCGACGGATAGTTGGGTTGATCGATCCCCAGCCAACCGAAAGGGACTCTCGGAAAAAGGATCACGAATGCCCCCCACGCCAGATTATAAACCGCCGCGATCCGCAGCACCCACGGGACCCAGGCTGGTACTGTGGCATTCACGGGAGACATGTGTTGACCTTGATGGAAATGTGTGAAGTCTGTGAAAATCCCTGCGAGCGATCATCAGTGCGATTCAGAAGCCTGTCCACGTGTTCTGCCGGTAAGATGCACCTCAACGCGCAACTCAAACCCATGGTAACCGACACGGCCTCATCACGTTCCGCAGAAATTCGACAGGGCTTCTGTGTTTCTTTGTTTTGGATTCTTTTTCGTTTCGTCACTTCCATGACCAGTGTATCCGATCCTGCCAGGCGAATGTCGTTGAGCGAAACAATTTTTGCGTACGTTCCCACCCGCATCATCGGGAACCATTTTTCGTCCCGAATCGTTAAGAGTCGTCCCCAAACAGACACAAATCGGAAAACCCCGTGGGCTTGAAAGGTTTTCCCCTTTTTTCCGCCGTAAACAAGACCTCAAACTGTTCCCTGCCCGGATCTCGAATTGACGCGTTGGTGATGTCTCTTTAGAGTCCCCCCATGCGGCGACACCAGCACGTTTTTTTCGAAAACCCCAACATCCTCAACCCCGACATCCTCAATTACAGCCTGCGCAACCAATCCGGTCGATAACACCACCAGCCTCTTCGGCCCGTCAGATTTTTTCAGGAGTTGGATCGTGGAGCCTGCGAATGCCTCTGGACAGCAGCGGATCGCGGGCAAAAACCGTCTCTCCCTCCCGACTCCCCCAAATGCCACCCGCAGTCTGCCCGACTGGATTCCCCATGCCATTCTGCTGTCGAGTCTCTTATCCCTGGCCGCACATGGGGTCTTGTTACTGATCTTTGCCATCACGCTGCGAAGCTGTGACAAAGCCCCGGTTGGCTTCGGTAAAGAAGAATCCCGCGAAGTCGGGATCGTCCTGAAAGAAGTCGGCGATAATCCCGATGCGGTCGTTCCAGGGGAAGCCAAAGAGGGAGCTCCCACCGACGTGTTGGTCGAGTCCACTTCTTCCAAAGACGCGCTGACGCCCGTGAGCGCCACTCCAGATCAACCCCCCGTCGAGACCACGCTGCCAAAAGCCGACTCCACCGCACGGATTGGACCTGGAGTCAATCTTCCTGCCGGCCCGACGGTGATGGATCCCCGTCAACCGGTCAACTCGGGGGGTGGCCAACGGCCGGCCGCAACGGGAACAGTCGGCGGAATTCCGGGTGCCGCCTTCATGGGGGCACAAGATCAGGGATCAAAGGTGGTGTTTGTCATTGATGCGTCCGGAAGTATGACGAGTAATAATTCGATGCAGGTCGCCAAAAATGCACTCGTCTCCAGCCTGCAAGCCCTCGACGCTCATCAGCAGTTCCTAATTATCTTTTACGATGATCGGCCCACCGTACTGCATCTGCGCGATGTCCACAAACCACAACTCTACGCCGCAACCGAAATCCACAAGACGCTCGCCAAGCAGAAGATTGCCGGGATTCAACCTGGCACTGGAACCCAGCACGTTCCCGCCCTCGAAATGGCCTTACGACTGCGACCGGATGTGATTTTCTTTCTGACCGATGCGCAAGAACCGCCGATCTACGAAGGT
The DNA here is from genome assembly GCA_945869955.1 of Schlesneria paludicola DSM 18645. GTDB lineage: Bacteria > Planctomycetota > Planctomycetia > Planctomycetales > Planctomycetaceae > Schlesneria > Schlesneria paludicola_B. The sequence goes on along the minus strand of CAMBQP010000004.1, from coordinate 15,943 downwards.
GAACTGGTCTCGCTCAAGAACTTGAACAACAAAACCACCCGCATTCATTCGATCGAATTCGGTGTCGGACCGGAAGTCTCGGACACCGCCTCGCCCAAAAACTTTCTCAGGCGACTCTCACGACAGAACGGTGGAACCTACCGTTACTACGATGTCACTAAATTCAAATCCACGAACTAAGCTTTGACCACGTGAGCTGATATCAGGCAACGTTGCCTTACCTCCGTGCATAACTGCTATCAATTTCTGTGATGGAACAACGGACACAAACGGTTTTCTCACCTGAAAAATAGCGAGTTCGACAATTCCATTCCTGACCACGAAATCGCGGCACAGCCATTGCTCTAAGTGATTGTGTCGAAAAGATTTGAACTTTGTCTTTGGCATGAGCCTGACAACGAACTTGCTTTCGATCGATTCCACCAAGAATAGTCGGCTGGAGGTGTAGCTGAGGATGGTCTGATGGCTTTCCTCGGGCGAGCGCCTACGCTTTCAGCCGACTACTCTTGTTGGAATCGATTCTTCGTTGGGGCTCTGTCACTGGTCAGTCGTCTCGACCTCCCCCGTTGATCGTGCGGCCGATCAGCACAGGGCTCCAGCGATTTATTGCGATCCGCTCTGGAAAACCTATCGCTCCTCGACCTAATCAGTTGAAGACCTCAAAGTTTCACTTATTGTGATCGCATTGATTCACCAAACGGCATCCCACCGTTTCACCACACATAATGCTGTGTGATCTCGGCCTTCCCATTCTTTAACCGGACCGGAATCAACAGTTCCTGCTTCCCGGCCGATTCGCGAATTCGAGGTTCTTCAGCCCCGCTACCACCAATCTCCATCGTCCAGACCCCGTCAATTCGATAACGACGCTGGCCCAGCGATTCAATTTTGCCGGTCGCCGCCGCTCGGTACCACAGCTGACTCGTGTCCGCCGTCCCTTCAAAGCTCAACACCCTCTTCAACGTCGGATACTTTCCAGCCCCCTTCACGGGAATCGGATGGTCCGTCACCATCAGGCCAGGAAGAGAATACCGGAACACCGGACGCTGCTGTTCGTCCAGACGATAGCCCAGAAACTTATATCCCCCCTCACGAGCCTGCCCTGAGGCGAATTCTCGATCGGGTTGATCGAGAACCACCAGCGGGGCGTGGCTTGGTAACGGCAAAATATCGTCACCCAGCGGTGCCTCAAAACCGACTCCACGGCCGGTCCAGTGACGCGAGGCATCAATAAATGCTCCGTGCCAGATCATTGCCATTCGCATGTCGTTCGCATCAAAGGCGATATTCACCCCTTCAGGGTAGCCGACACCAATCGCGCGACTTCCTGCACCTTCGATAAAGTTGCGATAAATCACCGGTTCCGTCGTCGGCTTCAACTCCATCGGTTCACGGACCAGTCCCACCGGGACTGGTGCCTTGTCACGATCCGCCAGATACAACCAGACCGCCTGCACTTGCTGATTAACATCGGCATTCAACAGATCCCGAACCGTCGTCTGGCCAAAAGGCCACGGAGCGGGCATGCGTGTTCCACGGCGATAGGCCTGAGGATCCAGCACATAACGATAAAACCAATCGGGTCGTAATCGCTGATTCATCGTCGTCAAATTGATCGCTCGAATACCCGTCGAAGGGTGCGGACCAAAGTCATGACACTTGATACAGGACAATGACTGTCCCCCCACCATATGCCGACCCGCCGCTTTGACGCGATAATCGGGTTCCGAGAAATTGGCTTTTGGCATCGTATCGGGTTTCAGATCCACCTGCTCGAACAGTGTCACCAGGGGCTCGACGTTGTTCGGCCCGAACTTCGGCATGCGGGTGACCATATACTCTTTGCGGTCATTGGCCGAGTTATGCAGCACATGCCGCATCCAATCCTGACGCAGCTTGTCGCCCACGCCGGTCAAGATCGGGGGAAGCCGACCTTCGTCTCCCATCTCTTTCTGCCGCGATTCAAACACGCTGTCCCGTGCTTCCTCGACACCACCCAACTGGTCGCGCTGGTGACAGGCATAACAGTTCAGTGTCGCCAGCGTCCGATGAACGGTTTCCGCAGCCAACTCGGCAGGTGCCGGTTTCAGCGCCAGGTTCAGCGCGCTGCGTTGCACCAGGTTCAGCCCATACCGCGGCGCTTTGCCACTCACCTTTTCCGCCAGGCAACCGGTATTGGCCGCCACTTCCGCCAATGGCTTGGCCTTCAGTTCCGAGGCAATCGCTTTCCCCTCGATCGTCAGCGTATGACATGATGCACAACCGATCGTGGAAAACAACTGCCGACCTTTGTCGACTAACCCCGCATCGAGGATAAACGTTGCTTTATCCGGAGAGGCGGCAGGGACTTTCGGCTCGAGAAACAGAAATCCCGCTAAGGGTTGTTGCGCCAATCCCTGTCCGGCAATCAGCACATCCAATGTTGCCTCGCCCCCCCCCTGAAAGTATTCGACCACGACTCGATGAAAACCGGCATCCAGTTTCTTGCGCCCTTCCACCGTTTGGTGCGGGTGAATCCCATCGCAATCGGCGACCAACTCGTCATCAATGATCAGCTTGCTGCCGTCATCCGAGCCGAGCACAAACTGGTATTCGCCCGCTTTGGCAATCTGCAGGTGCGAACTGAACCGGATGGCATAATCACCCGCTCGTCCTGCCACAGAAACATCAAACCCAGCAGACTCCCCTTCACTCACCGCTTTCAAGTCGGCAAACGTCGGCAATTTATTCCATTGACCATGATACACCTGAAATTTGGCATTCACTGTCAACTGGCCACCCCGCACAAAATAATGTGCCAGGCTCTGGTAATCCTCGTCGCTCAATCCAAGTGCCGGCATCCGACCTGATGGTCGGACTTTCAGCGGATCTTTCAGAAAGGCCATCAGGCTGGGGGCCGAGTACTTCTTCGACAAGTCGGGGAGCGTCACCGACGTCGCCAGGTCGGGGCTGTTTTCCGCCTGAGAATTGTGGCAGGCCAGGCAGCCCACGGTTCGGAACAGCCCCTCACCCTTCTTGGCCGCGGTCGGATTGGAATGCGCCTCGGGAACACTCCCCGTGGATGCCAGAAAATGAGTCAGTGCCTCGATCGTGGACTCGCGCGCCGCTTCCGGCAAGGCGGAAATCAAATCCGGCATTGTGGTCCCCGGCTTGGACGCATGCGGGTTGGCCAAATAACCACGCAGCCAGTCCACTTTGACCCGACTGCCGATCCCATCCAGGATGGGTGCCTGCTTGGGTGTGAGTTGCTTCCTGGTCCCCTCGGCCACCGCATGGCACGACGTGCAGTTCAACTCACCCAGCAAGATGCGTCCGCCGGTGACCGGATCGAGCTTGACCGGTTCTTCGTCTTCGCTCTTCGGCTTGTCCCGCGTTCCCGCATAAAACCGTTCGAATCCGGGAATCCGGGGGTGAGGCTGCGTTGCGTCGGCAGCCATCAGGCTCGAAAGCGGAACGGACAGCCCCAGCACAAGGAATAGACAGCGCAGACGTACGATCATTTGGCGGGCTCCAACGAATAGTCCTGAGGTCAATTTCAGTGCTGCGAACGACTGGCAAGCGAAAGATCTCATCCTGCACCGTTGCGTGACAAGATCATCCACACCAGATCATCACCAAAGACTCTAGCGGGATTTGCGGTCCGTGTTAACCCTTAGGCATCTCGGAACGCCCCAAGGCCGAGTCATATTCGCTGATGGCCGGAATCAGCATCGCGACCGTGGTAAATCCATAAGCCGCGACCACGAACAGACAAACACCCAAAGTCTGCCCCAGTAGGAAACTGGTGATCGCATAAAACGTACAAAACGGCAAGATTCCCGCAGCCAACGTCAGTGCAGGGGATGGATTTCGATGCGTGAGCGACGCCCATAGCCCGAGACTTCCCCCCAGAATGAATACCAGAAAGCTGGGCAACTGCAGCCCGAACGAAGCCCGCGCCTGCAGAATCAAAATCATGCAAATAAAGATCCCAACAAACAGGAAGAACATCGTCCCCAGGCTGTTCGCAATCGCCGTGCGAGAAATCGAATAGCTTAAACCCGAATGCAACCCCAGCATCCCCGCAAACAGGATCAGGGCCAGGAATCCCAGCGCAATGTAAGTAAAGTTTTCCAGTGTCAGCACCCCCTGCACCAGATACCAGCCCATAAACATCAACGGAATCAGAATCAATTCCTTGCTGTTGTACAGGACGCCACCCAGCTTGCCATAAATAAACTCTTTGGCACTGATGTCCGTCACCAGCAGCAGTTCCAGCGTCCCCGTATCTCGTTCACTCGTCAGTGCCGTCACCCCCTGCGCGTTGATCAGCATCATCGACAACAGGCTCAAGGCAATAAATGCCGCTCCAACCGGTGAAACCATGCCCAGAACCAGCGCCGAATTGGCGGGGGTCGAGTAGACCGAATAACCGGCCGCTGCCGCGATCGCCACGTAGGCCAGCTTGATCACAATCACCTTGCGTCCATACGCCTTGGTCATCATCTCACGCCAGATGACTGGACTATTCCAGACAGGACGAGGTGGTCGGACAACGCCCCGATCTTTCTCGTCCAGCGTCGCCATGTCGCCGAGGGTGCGTGAAGGATTCCAAACACGCACACGCAGAATCGTCACGACAATATTGACCAAAGCCAAAGCCGCCAGCAATCCGACCGACCGCAGCGCCACCTCGATGAAGTTCAATCCCCCCGAGTGATCCAGCGGATCCAGCACACGAAACATCGCCCGAAAAGGATTTCCCGTTCCGATCAACAGCCCGAGATTCGAACCGGCCCCCAGAATGGCGACCACACCTTCCACCAGTCCCAGATAAAGCACAATCCCAATCAGACTGATCGCCAACGTCTGAAAGGTCTTTTCTCGCCAGAAGGCAACCAGCGAACCCCAGGTCCCCGCCACCAATCCCGCCGCCGCCGAAATGGCAATCGCCGCGGTGATTTGTTGAGGGGAAATCCCTCCCAGCATCTGAATGATCACAAACACTGGAATCGAGGCGGTCAGCAGCACACAAGGGAGTAGCAGACTGGAGCAAAGCTTTCCCAGCACCAGTTCGCGATCGCGCAGGTCGGTCATCAACAGCAGCAGCATCGTTCGCCGGTCTTTTTCCTGAGCCACATTCCCCGCAGCAAACAGCACCGAGAAAAAGATCATCAGTGCCAGCTGCACCACAGCAAACACCTGAAAGACCAGCTGCCCAAACCGGGCGATATCACCCAGATTTCGCACCTGTTGCCAGCCAAAGGTGGTCTGCGCAGCGGTGTACATCAGAACGAAGAACGCACCAATGTACCCGGAACGAATCAAAAAATGAGACAACTGCCGGGGGACCGTCAGAGCCTCACGCGAAAACAAAGGACCAGCCAGCACAGGATGAACCTCGGGTAAAAGAAAAAAAACTCAGGATTCCCACGCGGCAGAATCCCAGCACCCCGACCAAGAGTCTCAAAAAACATTCCCCCGGTCTCTGCCGCATCATACGACCGAATTCCGGTTTCTTCGAGTTTGATCCCAAATTTCCGACCAGGAACGTTCATTTTTTCTGATCAGCAACTCCGTTTGATGTAGTCCATCACTGCCGGCGCCATCGCATTAACATACCCCCACCCAAACCCGCCGTGGGTCGAGACGAAATCCTGTTCGAACAGGATCCCCGTCGAGGACAATTTACTCGCCAGCGTCAACACCCCGTCGAAACAATACAGATCCGTCGGATCGCACAACAGGAATTGATGTTTCGGATAATTCAACGGATGGAGATGCAGGATTGCAGTGCGCTGACGAGCCGCTTCCCGATCCGCAAACAGCGTATCCAGCGAGGTCCCACGCCCCCACCAGCTCTCAAAATCGATCTTGGGAGAAATTGCCACCACCGTCGGGAACTGTCGCGCATGGCGATAAGTCAACTGCAACGCCCCTTGCCCACCCATCTCGAACCCACAGACCGCAATGTGAGGAGGTTCGATTTGCCACTGCGCCTGACAGTAAGCGGGGACATGCTGAACAAGAAAGTCCACCGGACTGAGCTGCTCATCAAACGGAGGATAAATCACGTCCGACCACCAGCAATGCGGCCCCACAGGGCAGAATCCAATCAAATTATGCCGGGCGAGTTCCTGCGTGTACTGGGGATTCTCTTTGAGCGTCACCCCATCGTAGCCGTGCAGAAACATCACGACTCCCGTCGGCTTCTCTGCCAAGGCGGGAACGTAAACGTCTGCCGACTTCCCCGCGAACTCGATTGTCGACCAACTCATGAAAAGTTCTCGAAATCAGACAGAAAACCGACCCTGATCATCACCCTCGGATCATCACCCTCGTCGCTATCCCTGCAGCGGATTCGGACCGATGGTCAGCAGGGTAAAATCACGCGCGGGATGCGACTTCACATAATCGAGCACGCTCTGGGTGGTCAGCGCCTCGATCTTGGCTCGAACTTCATCCAGCGTGATGACGCGGTTGAGATGAAACCAGTTGCGAGCCAACGACCCGGCCCGCCCCGCCGTCGACTCCTGAGCCATGATCAGCGAACTTTTGGCCCGGGCTTTACACCGCACCAGTTCCGCCTCTTCGATCCCCTCTTCCAGTCGATTCAGTTCCTTCAGCATCACATCCAGCGTCTCTTGAGCTCGTTCGACAGTCGTCCCGGCATAACACAACACCTGACCTTCGTCTTTCGAGGAACTGAGCGACGCATAGACCGAGTAGCACAGTCCCCGTTTTTCCCGAACTTCGGTGAACAGACGACTGCTCATCCCCCCACTGAGGACACTCACTGCCGCCCAGGCTTGATAATAGTTATCCGCCCCATACGGGACCGCCGGGTAGGCAACCCCAATATGCGTCTGGGTCGACTCATGATCCAGATGATCACGATAGACACCACGGTCACCGGTCTTCAGCACGATTTCGTTTTCGCCAGTCCAATCCTGATAGGTCTCTTCCAGCACCGGCAGCAGTTGTTCAAGCGTCACATTTCCCGCGATCCCCAGAATCGCACCACGCGGACGGACACAACGCCGGAATTGCTCACGCACCACTTGTGGTGTGATGTTTTCCAGATCCGCCAGAGTCCCTTCCGCAGGCTGTCCCCAGGGGGAAGAAAAGCAGCGCCGGATCAATTCAAACATCACCTTCTGCCGAGGCTCATCCTCGATCCCCAACAGCGACTGTTCGACCCCCGCCATCACCGCCTCGAAATCCTCTTCATGAAATTGAGGATGCTTGACGACATCACCATACAACCGCAAAGCGGCGGGGAGATTCTCTGCCAGACACGATCCCCCCATGGCAAGATGGTGCAGCGACGAGGACTCGTGTGCCTGAATCCCCAGCCGGTCAAACGCCGACAGCAATTCGCGACTCGACATCTTGCCGGCACCGCGAGTAATCCAGTCGGCGAGTGCGTTCGAGATCCCGTTTTGTCCGACGGGATCGTAGGCACTACCGGCCGGGACCAAAAGAGAAAATGCCGCCGACTGCACAGCGGGCATAGTTTCAACAAGGACGGTCAGCCCGTTGCTGAGCGTAGCGTGATGGATGTCGTGTCCCGTCATGAATCCGCTTTAAAAAAGGGGACTGTAATCGCATTAAGAGTCTCAACGCCAGGATTTTGTGAAAAACCAACCCGCAGAGAACAAATCAAGTATGGCAGAAGTCCCAGTCAGCGCCAACGACCCCCCCGGTGAATCGTGGCAGCATAAACCCACCAGCCTGAGAGTTTTCGAGGAATCCCCGAGCGGGCATTTCAAACTTGGGCTGGGCTCAGCCTCCGTTTTCCGCGAACGCAGTCGCCAACCGGGGGCCATCTCCCCGAGGTTTTCTCGCCCTCCACCGACCCCGCGTCGGTTGGTGGCAACGACTGACAGCTAACCACCACAACCCCACGACAGATTCTTAAGCTTCCCGCAACCACAAATTCGACGACTTCCGAATTATCTCTTTTTTCCTCGCCCACGAATAAGGTCCTCTGTGCCGAGCCGAGTGAATTTATCTCGAAACAGTTTGTTGAACGGCCATTTGATCTCACGACCCAAGCCGATCTGATTGAGGGCTTCCTCAAGCGAGATTCCTTGGTCGCCTCGGCCGAGATTGCCAAGCACCCGATACACGATGGCGTCTCCTGAAGAGATGAGATATTCGTCTGTTTGAGCCGCCAGGAATGCCAATGATTCCGATTCTCCATCATCCAAATCACCGATGTAGAGAGAATCAAAACTCTCTCTGAACCTTTTTACGTCCGAGGCAGTGACTTCAAAGACGTTAATTCGTCCCGCTGAAACATCTGGACGAAGATCGATGTCATCACCGTAACCGCCGTCTTCGTTCGGTTCAAAAAGAACTTCCCTTTCTGCCACGATCCGAGAGAGATGCACGTCGCAAGAGACAAGAAGTGGCTGCCAAAGTTGAAGCTCGTGGAGATGTATCACGACTCCGGCATCAAGAATGAGCAATTTCAATTTCGGCATCGTCGTAGGCTTCCTGCTCAACCAGTCTCATGGCTTCCCGCCGAGTGATGCCGACATACTCGGCATACTTTCCAGTCGAAATCAAACCCTTCCTCAACGCCTCGGATGCTAACGCTTCAAATCGTAAAGGTCGAACCTGGGGATCGTCATGTTGTCGTTGATCCCAAAAGGATATTTGACCTTTGAGCTTGGCGAGATTCTCTTGCACCCACTCCGTTGTGCCACCGAAGACGAACTTCATCTGCCAAAAGAGGGCTTCAATGGAAACGTCGAACTGGCGAGCGACTTCAAACAAATCGTCGAAGGACAACTTGTTTGAAGCATTTTGTTGTGACTGAATTGCAATCCGAAGTGGCTCCTGTGGCATGAGCAAATTTCGGGCAAAGCACGTTGCCAGCTTTTCCTCCTTGTCGGATGCCTCGGAAAAAGAAGGATCGCCTACCTGCCTGAATACGTTCCATGTCACCAGATGAAAAAGTTCCTGTGCGAGATCAAAATTCCTTCTCCAGCGAACATTGTTCGAATTCAACAGAATTGCAGCACCAAATTGATCGTGACGCGTACAAGCGGCACTACCGCTTGGTTCAAAGGGAATGTGAAAGACTTTCACTTTGCAGATTTCTTCGACGACACGAATCAGCGACTGCCCAGGACGCTCACCGAGGCCGTACTTGTTTCGAAAGTCATGTGCCAACTTCTCGGCATCGTGGTATCCAAACCGAGACGCATCGACCGCCAGACACGGCAGGTCAAGTTCTTCATGATCATCGCACCACTGTTCAAGATGGTGATACTGTTCAGTGAGTCGAAGCAGTTTCGCCTGCAATTCCTCGACGACAGGGGAATTTGGACGGCTTCGCCATAGAACAATTTCCGTCGGCAACGGACCATCTTCCAAAAAGAACGCCGTAGAACGACGGTAAAGTTCCGCAAGTTCCTTTAATTGAAGAAGTCTTGGCTCACGCTTTTCGTTTTCAAACTCGGAAAGCGTTGATGCTCCAACACTGGTTTTCACTTCCACGTCGTTCAGAGTCAATTTCAATGACTGGCGTGCGAATTTAAGTCGCTCAGCAAGTCCCACGTTTCTGCTCCCTAACCGCGAGGTTTTGATCTGGCAGAAATAATATCGTCGATTCGATTGTTTTGACACCATAAATCTTCTGAATTCCAGAAAAATTCGACCTGGATTGACGCCCGCTGTTGTAAGTCCTTGTCCAATAGATTCTTGCGACCCAGCCTTTTAATGAGGCTGGACGAGTATCTGATTTTGGCTCGGCGCCAGAAAATACCGGACTACTGGTTTTTCGATGAAAACAAGCGACATGCCTCTGCAAACCACCTGTTCACCCGTTCCGAACTCATCGCGAATGGCTGCTCGCGTCTCTGACTGTGCCGGCTGGTCGTATTCACAGGAAATTCGATCCGATCGATAAGGTGACAGTTCCAAATTCATATGGACCTGCCCCTTGAACTTCGCGCTAGCCCAAAACTTGCATCCGGACGATATGACCGTCGACCGTCGACCGTCCTCTGGTTTGGATCAATATTGAAAGGTCCCCATTTAGACCCGTCGTATTCTGGGCCACCGACGACTACGCGACGAAGTTCCTCGGCGAGAATCACCACGGTGACATCGCCTTCGAACACAAACCAACATTCTCGTAGCCGCGAATCCGCGAGTACGTTTTTCGATATCGCGGTTCGCCCGACACCATCCTTCTGCCAATTAACCGGCACATTTCTGGTCCAAACGCCATTAGGTATTTTTGCTCGGCTCACTCGCACAACTCCTCTCGCCATCAAAAAAAAGTTCGTTGCATACTCCCTCGGAAACAGTTCTCAACGCATGCGGGTTGTTCAAATTATCGATGAGGCCGAAAAGGCGGCCAAGAGTAAGCCAAGATGCTCCGTCACTTGAGTGTGACCGCACTTCCTGAATGAACTGAGGGGAAATTAGGTAGAGTCGGCCGTGCAGAAAAACGGCCTCCTCGCGATGCTTAGGGTTTGTCAAAATCCGTGGCATTTCTTGGCAACGAAGCCGATAGCGAGCATCTCAGGTCAATTCGAGGATTTCAAGAGTGAAGACAGAATAAAGAGACAGGTCCAACACTGTTGACCACTCCGATTGCTCCGCCGACTTCGATTTTACATTTTGGTCGTTTCAGGCTCGAAGGAATCACTTGTCGAAATCGTTGATCGATACACGAGAAGGTTTGGCGGCATCGGCAGAGTGTGTGCGACTTGAATCACGCGCACCGTTTAGGGACTCTGATTGCGAGGGACGCAACCAAGCACGGCGGAATGTGACGATTCACCTCGAAGTGCGAATCACCGATAAGGTGACAGTTCCAAATTCATATGGACCTGCCCCTTTAACGCCCGCCTTCAACAGTATCGACTGACGTTGTCGTATCGCCAGACAACCCGCAAAAGACAAACACAAACAGCACGACTTCGCCAAGGACTCCGAAGCCGTGCCACCGGACAAACATCAACCAGTGTCCCTCTTGATTTTAGAAGTATCCCTCGCGTTTCTTCTGCTCCATCGAACCCGTTTCATCGTAGTCGATCAGGCGACCTTGTCGTTCAGAACGCGTGGCAACAAGAGTCTCTTCGATGATGTCCGGGATCGTTGCAGCCGTGCTCTCGTGGCAAGCGGTCAAAGGGTAACAGCCGAGCGTTCGAAACCTCGCGATTCGTGTTTCGGGCTTTTCCCCTGGATTCAGACGCAATCGGTCGTCGTCCACGACGATCCACTGACCGCTGCGCTGCACCACCGGCCGAGGCTGAGCAAAGTAGAGCAACGGCAGCGGAATGTTCTCGCGATGAATGTACAACCATACATCCAGTTCGGTCCAGTTTGAGAGCGGAAAGACGCGGATACTTTCGCCTTTATTCATTTTGCTGTTGTAAAGTTTCCCAATTCCAGGCCGCTGGTTCTTCGGATCCCATTGATTTTGCCGGTCTCGGAAGCTGAATACCCGCTCCTTTGCACGACTCTTTTCCTCGTCGCGCCGCGCCCCACCAAAGGCCGCGTCGTATCCTCCTTTTTCCAGCGCCTGAACCAAGGCTTGAGTTTGCATGGCCGCGCTATATTTGGGTGTCGGAAAATCAAAAGGGTTAATCCCCGCTGCAAGTGCATCCTGATTGGTGTGAACATCGAGATTCAGACGACGAGTCTGGCAGTACATATCGCGAAATTCCAATAGTTCACGGAAATCCCAAGTGGTCGCGATATGCAGCAGCGGGAACGGAATCCGTCCTGGTGCGAACGCCTTTTGGGCTAAGTGAACCAGACACATCGAATCCTTTCCTCCCGAAAACAGCAGCACCGGTTTCTCAAACTCTGCTGCGACCTCGCGGATGACGTGAATGCTTTCGGCCTCAAGCAACTGAAGGTGTGTGATTGTATGGTTCATGATCGTGTCCAATCAAAAAGTTCCTGGCGTTTCGTCTCCCATCGACAACAATGTCACTCGTCAACAGATGCGGATCAGAGAACAAGATCCGCCCTGCCATGCCCCAGGATGGGCTGTCGGCCCGAAAAAGATCCGAATCAGGAATGCTCAATAAGTCAGGAATGCTCAACCAGGGCATTGAGACTCTTTTCCGACGAAGTGTGTCGTTTCTTGAGTATCGTTCTTGAAACCGTATCCACCGCAATGAGATTTGTAAAATTGATAGTTCTCATCGTTTCAATGAGTTTTTCAAATCGGCAGAAAAACGCCCTTTTTTGTCGAGACGTGACAGCTCAAGAGTTTTGTGGCAACGGCTGAAACCGAGACGTTCGGTCAGGCCGCAGCCACGGTTAACCGGACCCCGTCGGCAGAGCGATCGCGCAGACTGGGGTCAATTGGTAGGATGGCTTCATCACGAATGCCGACAGGCTGCACGGCATCACATTGATCAACGTCGGATCTACAAAGATCAGTGTCCCCGTGAAATTCGTTTTACAACATGCTCAAAGTCGATTCGATTCGACTGCAACAGCTGCGAATGGCAAAAAACGTGCCTGGATCGAGGTGACGATTGCTGGATCAAACCATTGGATTGGCACATACTGTTGCCTGATTGTATCAGCATGGATCTGCAATGTTTGCAGAACATGAAAAATGGCTAAAGCCGCGTAGCTCAGGATCAACGCTTCATGTACAAACCCGAACGACTTGCGGCCTTTTGCGATGGTGTCATCGCAATCGCGATCACTTTGTTGGTGCTCGGACTGGAAGTCCCCTCAGCGGGAAAGGTGCCCGAGAAAGAACTTGGTGAGTATCTCCGCAGCGCCATCCATCCCATGATGGGGTTTATCACCAGTTTTATCTTAATAGGGACCTATTGGTTGGCGCATTACGTCATCTTCCATCACATCAAAGCGGTCGATCGTATCTTTATTGGGCTCAACGGAGTCTTCCTGCTACTGGTTTCTTTCATCCCCTTCCCGACCGGTATCCAGGCATCGTATCGGGACGATCATTATGCGTTTCTGTTTTATGCGATAATTCAATTCGCCTGCTCCGTCTCCTTGCTGTGTATTTGGAATTACGCGACCTCTCATCGTCGATTAGTCGATGATCGCCTCCCCGACGATTCCATCCGTAAAATTCGACACCGAATTCTGTTGCCCCTGTTGATTTGCGTGGTGGCCATCGTGGCGTCCTTTGTCAATCTCAACATCGGACGCCTGATTTTTCTTCTGATTCCGGTTCTTTATTTCGTCCAGCCGGGTATGGACCAATTATGGGGCTCGGAAAGCCAGGCGAAGAGCTAAAGGAGACCTGGATTTCGGTGATTCCAGACTCAACGGAACCACCCAGCAATCAGTCCCGCTCGCCGATCTTCTTCGCAGCGGCCTTCTTCTCGGCAGGCAGCATCTGGCTCGGTCCGATCTTGATCGTCAGCTTCTCGAGCTTGCCGGTGAAGAGGAATGGACACGCATAGTCCTTGTCATCAACCGGGGTGCCGGTGTCACTCCCCACATCGAACGTTTCGTCCCACTGCGTCGTAATCGCAAGGGTGGCAGGAACTGGCTTGGTATCCACGGCCTTCCCGTCAACCTTCAGAATACCGGTGCCACCCTTGCCGATCCCCGGCCCGTCGTAGGTAAACTCGAACTCAATGGTATGCTTGCCGGGGGTGAGGGGATCCTTGCTTTCCCAGCGGAATCGAGCGAAATCGGCAATATTATAGGTGAACACTGGCTTGCCCTTCACAACGTACAAGCCGTAGCCGGCGAACCGTCCACCATTCGTATTCAACATCCCTTCGTCGTCGGTCTTGACCTCGACCTCGGACGTGATGCTGAACGACCGATTCAGGAGGTTCGGCGCATCCCCACGCGGGATTCCCGTGACCTGCGTGGTGTACGAGAAGGTTGATCGACCTGCGGTGAGACTGGGCTTCGGGCTGGCAAACCGGGACGCCAGAGCGTTGTCCAGTGGCAACACCTGGAACTTGGCCGCCTCAACCAAGAAAAGATCTTGTAGCTCCCTTAGCTTCTCAGGGTTGGCCTTGGCCAGGTCGTTATCCTGGGTCCAATCCTTGGCGACGTTGTAGAGCTCCCATTTGTACCCGTTTGCCACGTCTGGAGGGGGTGTTCCCGCAAGCTTCCAGGGGGCAAAGATGGGGGTGGTACAGGCGACCCAGCCATCGTGATAGAGTGCCCGGTTCCCCATCATCTCAAAATACTGGGTCTTCCGCGTCGAAGGGAGGTCGGCGTTGGCCTTGTCCCAGGTATAAGCCATGCTGACGCCGTCCATGGGCTTCTGACTAATCCCGTTGACCGAGACCGGTGCAGGGAGGCCGGTCGCTTCGAGAATCGTCGGCACGATGTCGATGACGTGGTGGAATTGGTGCCGGATACCCCCCGCATCCTTGATTTGGGTCGGCCAAGCCATGCATACCCCCTGCTTGGTACCGCCGAAGTGCGAGGCCATCTGCTTGGTCCACTTGAACGGAGTGTCGAACGCCTAGGTCCAGCCCACGGCCATGTGGTTGTAGGTCTTTTCCGAACCCCAATCGGCGTAGAACTCCTTCAGTTGCCGCTCGACCGAGAACTCGATGCCATTGAACTGGGCCACTTCATTGGGCGTGCCATTCGGCGACCCTTCCGCGCTCGAGCCATTATCGCCGCTAATGTAGATGATGAGCGTATTGTCGAGTTTCCCCATTTTCTCTACGGCGTCGATGACCCGACCAATCTCATGATCCGTGTAAGTCAGGTACGCAGCGTACACTTCGACTTGCTTGATGAACAGTTTCTTCTCGTCGGCGTTCAGGGTGTCCCAGTCCTTGAGCATCTCTTTCGGCCACGCGGTCAGCTTGGCGTCCTGAGGGATCACTCCGAGCTTCTTCTGGTTGGCGAAGATGCGATCGCGGAGATCGTTCCAACCCTTGTCGAACAGGTGCATATCGCTGATTTTCTTGATCCACTCCGGTGTGGCGTGGTGCGGCGCGTGGGTGCCGCCGGGAACGTAGTAGCAGAAGAACGGCTTGTCGGGGGCGAGTTCGTTGAGTTGGTTCATCCAACCGACCGCCTCGTCGGCCATCGCCGTCGTCAGATGCCAGCCCGGCTTGCCGATGTAGGGGTAAATCGGTGTCGTGTTCCGGGTCAGGTTCGGCTGCCATTGACTCGCGTCGCCGCCAACGAATCCGTAGAAGTACTCGAATCCCATACCGACGGGCCACTGGTCGAATGGCCCAGCCTGGCTGGATACGAATTCAGGTGTGTTGTGGTTCTTGCCGAACCAGGACGTGCCGTAGCCATTGTCGCGCAGGATCGTCCCAATCGTTGCCGAATCCTTGCTGATGACGCTGTTGTAGCCGGGGAAACCGGTCGCCGCTTCCGAGATCACCCCGAAGCCAACGTTGTGATGGTTTCGTCCGGTGATCAGCGCTGCCCGCGTCGGTGAGCAGAGGGCGGTACTGTGGAAATTCGTGTAGCGCAAGCCCGCTTTCGCGATGCGGTCCAGTGCCGGGGTCGGAATCACGCCGCCGAAGGTGCTGGGGGGCCCCGAAGCCGACATCGTCGGTCATGATCAAGAGGACGTTCGGCGCCCCCTCGGGGGGGACCACCCGCGGCGACCAGTACGGCGTCGACTGGTAAGCATTCAGATTGATCTCGCCACCGAACTTCGGCGGAGTAGGAGGGAGATACTTCCCGTCAATCGTCGTGGTGGAGGCGGGTGAACCCGGCTCGCCCGTGAGCTGTTCACCTTTGACCAGCGGAGCGGCCTTCTTAACCTCTGCTCCCACCAGCGTCGAAACCTTCTCGGTCGCGGCCAGGTAGCCGAGCAGCACACCGATCACGAGCACCGTTGCGGCGGTCAGCTTTAATCGCTTTTCCATCTGCGTCACCCCCCGAAGCGCTTTTGATAATCGACCGTCTTCAAATTTAGCCGCTTTAGCCTAATTTTGAAGAGACGAATTTGCAACCACGCTTGACGCGATTGAAATGAACAGGGGACGTAGCCAACACG
>CAMBQP010000003.1 GCA_945869955.1 Schlesneria paludicola DSM 18645 | reverse complement strand
CTTGAGACAATCTCGACGCCCGATTCCTTCGCAGTTGTGATGAATCGTCATGATGTCAGGTTTCCTGTTCAGTTGACGGAATGGTCTCGTGATTTTCAGTCCAAAAATGAAAATTCGGGGGTATTCAGCAGTGCCCAGAACAAATCTTCGACGGCGGCTCGCCGCATGGCTTTTTCTGGCAAGAACGACAAGGCCTGTTGTCGCTCTTCCGAGTTCGGAAAACGGCTATAAACCAGCAGATAGGCTTCTTCAACCAGATCGAGATTGGACAGATCACTGGCCGCCAGCTTGGCGGGGCGAGCGTGATCGATTCCCAGCTTGCGATTCAACGCAGGAGAATTCATGAGATGTAGCACCTGCGGCGTGGTGGACTCGGTTGACCGTTCACAGGGAGGATCTTGATTCAGGTCTGGGCGCCCGAAGGTATCAAGAAATAGCGAGGAAGCGCGGTGGGTCCACAATTGCATCGCTCGTGAACCGGGAGGCATTGCCGTGAAGTCCTCTTCGACTGCCAGCACATCATTGACCGCATCCAGCAGGACCTCGGCCCGCATCCGCTGGCGGTAATAGCGGGAAAAATTCTTGATATCGGATACGTTTCGTTCATTCGGCAACGAGCTCAGCTGGAAGACGTGCGACCGCGTAATGGTGCGAATGAGCTTTTTAATGTCATACCCATGCTGCCGAAATTCGGCCGCGAGATAGTCGAGTAAGGCTTCGTTCGAGGGAGGGTTGGTGGCACGGATATCATCTACCGGATCGACCAGCCCCCGTCCCATGACTTCGGTCCAGATTCGATTGGCCATGACTCGGGAAAAGTAAGGGTTCGAGGTTTCGGTCATCCATGCTGCAAGAACCTCTCGCGGGTCGACTTCGGGACCCAACGTTAAGGGGAGGCCGGTCAATGTTTTGGGAGGGACTGGCAATCCGGTGCGGCCATGATTCAGTTGACCGGAATTCGTGGTGAAAATGATCTCTTCGCCACCCGAGATGGGGGGTGACAATCCCTCACCCTTATGACCAACTCGTGAAAAGAATGAGGCGAACCCAAAAAAGTCGTCCTGACTCCAAACTTCGAAGGGATGGTGATGGCACTTGGCACATTCCAGCCGGACGCCAAGAAACAGTTGGCTGACCGAGGCTCCGATTTCAATCGGTTCCGGTCGATCACGAAAGATTACGGTTGCTCCGTTTCGCCAAGTGCTTCCTTGCGCGGTCAACAATTCTCGGGCAAACTGATCGTAGGGCATGTTTTGCCGAAAAGCCTCTTTCAGCCAGGCATCCAGATTCCAGACTGATTTAATCCCCGCACGATAGGGGTTAGGGCGGAGTAAGTCGGCCCATTTATTGGCCCAGAAATCGCCATACTCAGGCCGATCAAGCAGTTGGTCAATCAAGACCTGCTTTTTATCGGGGTTTTGATCGGCGAGGTAATGGCGAGTCTCGTCAGGGGTAGGCAAGCGGCCAATCACGCGGATGTAGGCGCGTCGATGAAAGGTCGAATCGCTTGCCAATTCCGAAGGAAGTGTTCCCAGTAACTTCAATTTCTTCCAGACCAGATCATCGATCTGGTTATTGCGAGGCAGGCGATCGTAGAGTTCCTCGGGAACATGACCAGGAAGTGGAATCGTCACCGCACAAACCGCAATATGGTTCATGTAACGGACCATGATCGCGGCTTCACCGGGAATGGCTCCTGCTTGGATCACGCCATCTCCAGCAGGAACGATGGCCGCAATCGTTCGATCATTCGACTGGTAGGCAGAGGCTTCGGTGACATCCCGGCGCCGACCATCGGAATATTCAGCAAAGACTTTGAGTGGAAACTGTTGTTTGGGAATCAGACTGCAACTGGCCGGTTCGGCCACGACGCGAACCAGTGTTGGTGCATCGGCCGGTGTTCGAGGCAGGCCGTAACGAATCCAGGCATAAATCTGTTCGTAAGGGGGGCTGCCGATGTCGAATCGTTTACCGCCACCATGGGGGACCTGTCCAACGGCTTTTCGCAGCAGCAGACTCTCTTCCGCAGCGGGTGGGAAGACGCGTCGGCCACGTCCTTCTCGGGCGAGTGCGGTGTAGTCGAAATCCGAATCAAAACCGAGAAGCGAGAGGGCAAAACCGTTCTGTCCGCGTGATTTGCCGTGGCAGGCTCCTGCATTGCAACCCAAACGAGTCAATAGCGGCTGAATGTCAGATTCAAATGTGACCGTTGGCTGATCGGCATGTTCGGCGGCGAAGCAGGGGGCCCAAGCAAAACACAACCCCAATCCGGTCAGAATCAGGATGGTCTGAAATGGGAAACGGCTCGGTCGATTTTTGTGGTTTCGATCTGGCATGAACATTCCCCATCCACCGCGAATACGATATTCCATAACAGAATTCTCCCCAGCCAAAGTACCAGGGGCAACTTGCTGCTCGCTTCAGGATACCGTATTTCCCGGTTTAAAGAAACCGAATTTTGCTAGCCGCCGCAAATCATTCAGGCAAAACCTGGGATCAGGGGACTGAGAGTTTATTGGTCCGCGATCGCCGTTTTTTCGAAATCGGTCAGTTTTTCTGTCAGGAGTTCTCGAATGAACTTCAAACGCTCGGTGTCGCTGATTTTCTGCTGATCGGCTTCGGTGACAAAAAACACGTCGAGAACCTGATCGAAGTGTGTCGCGATCTTGGCCAGAATGACACTCAGGTTCAATTCGTAGAGAGTTCTCGTAATCGCATACAACAGGCCGGGACGATCATGCGCGAAGACGTCGATGACCGAGTAGCGATCAGACGACTCGTTATCGATCACGACGCGCATGGGGAGATCCGAGACGGGGCCTCTCAGCGATTGAAAGGCAAAACGGCCTCGAGATTTGAGCAGCGTTTCGACATCGATTTCACCGCGCAGAACTTTACGAATCGCCAAGGTGATCTCATCCACACGCCAGGTGGGAATCTCGCCCGCATGATCCGCATCGCGAACGCGATAAACGTCAATGATGACACCATCCTGGGTGGTGCAAATGGCAGCAGACAGAATGGCCAATCGCTTGGCGGATAAAACCCCCGAGAGCTTATGAAAGCAGCCAGGAGCAATTTGTTCGTGAGTGATGATCCGATATTCGACCGTCGAGGTTTCCGCATCATAGTTTGCTTCGACATGGATCTCATCGGTCTGGCGCGTTTGCGCAATACGAAAATCATCCGCGATGCGTGCGGGAGGTGTTTCAAGGAGATAGTGCGGCGGAAACTGGTCCAGTTGTTTGGCGAGGGTGGCGAGCTCAACGGTTGGCCGGTTCCCCGGACGCTTTTCCACCGTCTTCTCGGTAATGAGCGCAGCGACCTGCTGTTTGATAGTTTTCAGGCGGGTCGCCTCATCAAACAGATGACTTTTACCACTCAGCCAGAGCATCGTGCGCTCATAAAGTATCGTGGTCAGTTCGGCCTTCCACTCATTCCAAACTCCGGGACCGACCGCCGAAATATCGGCGGCGGTCAGGACGAACAGCATTCGCAGCGCCTCGGGGCTGCCGACTTCGTGACTGAATTTCAGCAGGACTGCCGGATCGTTGATATCACGGCGTAAGGCCAGATCGGCCATTCGCAAATGGCGGTGAACCAGAAACATCAGCAGATCCCGTTGATGATCAGGCAATGCCAGCCGCAAAGCGACATCGGACGCCAGCCGTCTGCCGACTTCACTATGATCCTCGTCGTAACCCTTTCCTGCATCGTGAAGCAACAGTGCTAAATGCAAGATCTCTTTGTGATGAATTTCGCGGTAAGCTTTTCCGACAGAACTCAGGTCTGCCGCAAACCTCTCGACCGCCTCGATCGTCCTTAAAGTGTGCTCGTCGACCGTGTAGTGATGATACTGATTAAACTGCAGCAGGCAGCGGATGTGCTGCAAACAGGGAAGGACTGCTTCCAGCACACCATTCTGATGCAGGCCTCGCAGAGCCTGGCCGAGCGTACCAGTTGTCCGCAGTAGCGTGAGAAAGGCTGCGATGGCATCCGGTGACAGGACCGCCGGGGGTTGATGCTGTTCGAGTTTAATTTTTTCGGCGAGTCCTGGCGCAACTCTCAGTCGATAACGTGTCGCAGTGAGATACAATTGCAGAACTCCCTCGATGGAGCCGCATGTGGCGATGCGGTCACGTCCCTTCGGAATGTCCAGTAATTCAGGCCCGACCCGGTAGATATCATCGCTGCGATAAGAGATCAGGTAATCTGCAGCACGAATCAACCACGGGCTGCGGCGAGTCCGTTCAATGAGTCGTTGAGCCATTTCGGCCACTGTCGAACTATGCTGAAAATACTCTTGCATAAAACGTTCAACAGGAATCTGCCCCTCGCCCGCCGCGATGTTTCTTAATTTAGCAATTCGCAGCTGATCGTTACGGGAAAGTGTGTCTTGTTCTTTGCCTGCGGCAAAATGAAGATCAATTCTCAATCCGATCAGGAATTCATACGCGTGAGCCAGTCGACGAGACTCTTCTTTCGTGATGGCCCCCGACAATCGCAACGAGTCAAAATCGCCGGAACCATACAGGGCAAATCCGATCCAGCGGATCAGATGCAGGTCACGTAGTCCCCCGAGAGACCGTTTGATATCGGGCTCCAGTTGTTGGGTCGTGGCACCAAATTCTTCCCGCTCTGCATTACGAGCAGCCACAATGTCCGACAAAAATTGCTGCCTTCTCGCTTTCACCACCGTTTTGGCAAATCGATTTCGAAGTTGCTCGACAAGGGATGTTTCACCGGACAACCAGCGCGAATCGATTAATGCTGTGGCAAATTGCGGTTCCTGTTTTGCCCAGGAAATCGAGTCGGCGATGGTGCGAACACTGGCTCCGAGTTTCAATCCCGAGTCCCATAAGTCCCGTTGAACATTGGCCGCGATCGGTTGAAAAATCTCGGTGACTTTTGGGGTGTGCAAAAATAGGACATCAAGATCCGAATAGGGGCAAAGGTCACCGCGTCCTGTCCCCCCCACTGCCAACAAGGCGACCTCGCCCCGCAACCGTTTATTCACAAGCGGCCCTGCTTCGACAAGAACTTCGTCGAAGATGAGGGTGATCAACGCGTCCATGAGGTGGGACAAGAACGACGAGGTTTGCAATCCAGAGGAACCGAGTTCGAAACGCCTGAGCGCCTGTTTTCTCAGCTCGTCAACTCGCATTCGCAGGATCGCAATCCGATCCATGCGCGCAGGATTCAATGATTTTGAATCCGCAACAATCGATGAAATCGCCTCTTCCGAAATGAAAGACTCCATTCATCATTCGATCACGAAGATTTGCATGATTTGTCGGTTCGTGAAATCGCTCACGGTAGGGGGGGCATGGGGCCGAGCTGAAATTCAAAGGTGACCGGAGATCCCAGACCAAGATGAATCGTCTGTTTCTGGCAGACACGGTACACTCACTGCTTCAGTTGAGCCACGGAAGCAGTGGTATGTGCCTCTTTTTCACCACAATTTAGATCGCTTCAGGGCCGGTTTCGCCGGTCCGAATGCGAACCACGTTTTCCAGACTGGTCACAAAAATCTTTCCGTCACCAATTTGGCCCGTGCGTGCCACATCGGAGATCGTTTTGATTGCATTGGCCACATCCGAATCGCCGACGACGACTTCGAGTTTGACTTTCGGGAGAAAATCAACCGTGTACTCGGCCCCTCGGTAGGTTTCTTTATGACCACGCTGACGGCCAAATCCACGGACTTCCGTCACGGTCATCCCCTGAATCCCAGCCTGAGTCAGCGCATTCTTCACTTCTTCCAGTTTGTAGTGGCGAATGACTGCTTCAACTTTTTTCACGATCAGCTCCTTGGCAAAATTTGACAGACACGAAAAAATCGACCCCGCCGAGCGCTGCTTCATTGATTGTGAAGGCTCGGACTCAACGCGTCAACCACACATGCCTTACGACAATAGTGACCATCTTAAAAAATTCTGAGGTAAAAAGATCTGCCGCAGTGGTCAGACCATTTCAGACTCGTGGTTTATAAAGCATCTGCTCCCGACTCACCGGTTCGAATGCGAATCATTTCCTCAAGGTCGGTGATGAAAATTTTTCCGTCGCCGATTTGGCCTGTTTGAGCAGTTTCGATCAACGTTTTAAGGACTTCCTTGAATTGCTCGTCAGGAACGACCACTTCCATTTTCACTTTGGGGAGGAAATCGACAGAATACTCAGCCCCCCGATACTGCTCTTTCTTCCCTTTTTGACGACCGAAACCGCGGACTTCGGTGACGGTCATTCCCTGAATCCCGATTTGCGACAGAGCGTCTTTCACTTCTTCCAGCTTGAAGTGACGAATCACAGCCTCAATTTTTTTCATGGCAGACTTTCCTGGACTGGATTTCGGGGGATGTTGAACTTGCCAAGGGCTTGAAAGAGTCCTGAATCAATAGAAAATGTAACCTTCTTCACCATGCTGGTTAATATCCAGGCCTTGCAATTCTCCTGCCTGATTCACTCGTAATCCAATCAAGGCATCCACCAATTTCAGGATGATCACGGTGCCAATCACCGCTAAAAGAATCGCGGCGCCGGCACCGACTGCCTGAGAGACTACCTGTCCTGGATTTCCCTCCAATAATCCGCAGGCTTCCTTTGCTCCGGGAATCACCGCTCGGGTTGCAAATACGCCAGTCAACAGGGCTCCTAACGTCCCGCCGACACCATGAACTCCAAACGCGTCCAACGAATCGTCGTAACCCAGCTTGTTTTTAAGACTGGTACAGGCGTAGAAGCAGACAACTCCAGCGAGCAGACCGAATACAATGCCACTCATCGGCGTCGCGGAACCGCTGGCAGGTGTGACACAAACCAACCCCGCCACCGCACCCGAACAGGCTCCCAGGATGCTGGGTTTTCCTCGAACGATCCATTCGAGCAAGGCCCAGGCCACCGTACCCGCTGCTGCCGCCATGTGGGTCGTCACAAAAGCATTGGCCGCGCGGAGATCCGCTGCACACGCGCTACCGGCATTGAAGCCAAACCAACCGACCCACAGCATGGTCGCTCCGATAAACGTATAGGTCAAATTGTGCGGTGGCATGGGTTCGTGCCCAAATCCCAAGCGTTTTCCCAAAAGGATACTGCACACCAATGCCGAGATTCCCGAAGTGATGTGCACCACGGTGCCACCCGCGAAATCAAAGGCTTTATAGGTCGCGTTTGCATTCAACTCGGAACACCATCCCAGGTCATTCCAGACCCAGTGGGCAACCGGACAGTAGATGAACGTCCCCCAAAGGATTGAGAACAGCAGCATCGCACTGAACTTCATCCGTTCGGCAAAAGCACCGCAAATCAGAGCGGGAGTAATGATGAAAAACATCATTTGAAAAATCATGTGAATCGAGCGAGGAAGACTCGGGCTATACGCAGGATGCACGCCGACTTCCAATTGGGAATCCCAATAAGGAACAACACCATTCAGGAAGGCGTACTTGAAATCCCCGATGAAGCCATTTCCACCCAAGGAATCTCCGAAGCAAAGGCTGTACCCATAAAGTGCCCAAATGATAGACATCACTCCCATCAAGGTGATGCATTGCATCATCACCCCCAAAATATTTTTTTTCCGAACCAGCCCGCCGTAGAACAAAGCCAGTCCGGGTGCTGTCATCATAAGCACTAGTGCTGATGATATAAGCATCCAGGCGATGTCGCCGGAATTGAATTGGTTAATTGCTGCTGCCGCAGGTGCCGCACCAGCAGACTCGTCTGCTAACGCAAACCCGGGGGAAAAACACGAAACCAGACATGCTGCGATTGCAGCCAAAAAAGAAAACCTCACAAGAATCTCCTCGAGCGCTTCAGGATCATTGTGGCAAGTTATTTTGGATCTCTACCGAGAAAATCCAAAGTCGAGAGGTCACCTTCCCTTGTAGAGAATCAGCCTATCACACCTCCCTTGAGGCAACTCTTGTGCCGTAAATTCTGGCATGAGCTCTGATTTAAATGGCAGGGGGGTGGAACTCTGTGGGAAACTTTGGATGATATGTTGCGAATGTTGAAAGCGTTATTCTCAGGATTTCAGGCAGGAATCGTTTATTGACCCCCCCACTCACCATGCTGTTCTCTCTGATTGTGGGTACCGGCCTCGCTGCCTTGCTTGAGTGGTTCAGTCTGCACGAGCGACGTTTGCTTGAACTTCCCCCAGTGGAGACGCGGGTTCGCTGGCTTCGAGGGGCCTCCATCGTCCTCGCCATCGCACTCTTGTTCGGATTTTTTCATGGGGCTTCGCTCGAGTGGGGTTGCCTGGAAACTGCCGAGGTTCAACCCTCCGGACTCGGACGTTATTGGCGTCTGGGATACCATCTGATCCTGGTTTCGCTTCTGGTTCTGGCGACGGCGATTGATTTCGACTGTTACATAATCCCCGACCTCATCACCTTCCCCGGAATGCTGGTCGGGGTGGCTGGGGCAGCGATCATTGGCGAAGTCCAGATCTGTCACTTATGGGTTGACTGGACAGTGGCCATTCCCCAGTTGCGCGGGCCTTATATCCCCCCCTGGTACGATGCCTGGCGTTTCTGGCACGGTCTTGCCTGGAGTCTGACTGGACTCGCCACAGGAGCAGCACTGACCGGGATCGCCCGCCTCATCAGTTCCTACGTTCTTGGGCAAGAGGCGATGGGAACGGGTGACATCACCCTGATGGCGATGATCGGCAGTTTTCTTGGCTGGCAGGCGGTGACACTCGTCTTCCTGCTGGCTCCTGTCGCGGGACTCACCGTTGGTGTCGTGGTCCGAATCGTCTCCGGAAAGACTTACCTTCCGTACGGTCCGTGGCTCAGCATTGCGGCGGTCGTGGTCCTCTTTAATTGGGGACGCTTGTGGGAGCAAACTCGAATGATCTTCAGCGACTGGCTGAGTGTGGCTGCACTCGGTGGGATTGGAAGTGTGGGGTTTGTCTTGCTGCTGGGGATGGTTCGACTCTTTAAATCGATCCCCACCCGAGTTCGTCCAACTACCTGATATTCCTGTTCTGCCTGTACATAGCGATCCCCGTTTGTACGATGATGGAATCGACCGTTTACTCATTCCTTAAGCGAACAGGATCTGGCTGATGGCGTACACTCGTCGAGATTTCATCAGGTCCAGTTCGTCCGCGATGGCGGGACTTTTCACGGTACCACTGGCATCACAACTGCTATCTCAGAAAAGCGCGACTGCCAGCCCCTCGACCCCTCCTTTGACAGCAGCACTTGCGGATGAGGTCAACGGGAAGACTTCGCTCGATCGAAAGGCCGGAACCCACAAAACTGCGTTTCCGATCGTTGATACGCACACTCACTTCTACGATCCAACTCGTCCCGAGGGCGTACCGTGGCCAGCAAAAAATGACCCGGTGCTTTACCGGCCGGTTCTCCCCCGAGAATTTGAATCGTTGACCAAGCCCTTTGGCGTCACGGGGACGATCATTGTTGGGGCGAGTCCTTGGCTGGAAGACAATCAATGGCTGCTTGACCTCGCCACCAATCATCCCTTCGTCTTGGGGATCGTCGGAAATCTTTCTCCTGGAACGGCACTGTTCGCGAAAGAGTTGGCGAGATTTTCCAGGAATTCCCTTTATCGTGGGATTCGGATCGGATCCTCGCAGGTGAAAGCGGGGCTGGATCGACCTGAATTCCTCTTGGATTTGCAGAGGCTGGTCGATGCGGATCTTGAGCTCGATGTGAACGGTGGCCCGGAAACCTTGATGCTGGTTGATCGGCTGGCTGGACGAATACCGGATTTGCGGATCGTCATCAACCATCTTTCCAACATCAAAATCGATGGCAAGCAGCCACCCGCCGAATGGCTGGGGGGACTGAAAGCCGCCGCCAGCCATCCACAGGTGTACCTGAAAGTTTCCGCACTGATCGAGAGTGCCCGGACCGATGCGAAAAAGGCTCCGCAGGCGACCGAGTTTTATCATCCAGTGCTGCAGAAGGCCTGGCAGGCATTCGGCGAAGACAAATTGATCTACGGCAGCAATTGGCCCGTCAGCGAACTTGCCGGCCCCTACGAGTTGGTGTTGCAGATTGTCACTGACTTTTTTCAGGATCAGAGTCTCAGTGCCAGAGAAAAGTTTTTTGCCAAAAATGCGAGCATCGCTTACGCCTGGAAACCCCGTCGGTGATCCAATTCCTGCCGGTTGACGAGAGATACTGCGGCGAAGTCCGTTGGAGGCCCATTCATGAAATACAAGACTCGGCGATTTCTCTTGTTACTTGCCCTCGTGTGCGACGGCGCTTTTTCATCGCGCTGCACGGGGGAAGACCAACTCGGCTCAATCCCTGATCGCGCCCAGGTCGAGGCTCAACCGCTGGGTGCCAATGCGCGCCGATTAATCTCAACCATGCAGTTACTCGGAACCCCATTGGCCGACTCGTCGATCAAGGGGCTGATGAATTCAATCGAGTCGGGAGATGCCGACCAAATCCAACAGCAGCTCGATCCACTCGTGTTATTCGTTGTTCAGATCAACCCGGAAGAGCGAGTCAAAGTTCGGCGTGGGCCTGCCAAACTGACTTTACAACAGTTTGGCTTTACTCCCTTTTTGATTAAGATTTTGAATGACAGTACCGTGACCAAACCGCTGCGGATCGTGAGCCCCCAAGCAGGTGCGGTCTACGCGGGTGTCGCCAAGCTGAGTATGCAGCGGCAACAGTCACTCGAACTGATCGAGAATGAAAATCGACAGCGAGACAAGCAGCGGTTCCTGGCAGTCGAACTGTTCCAGCAACCGCCGATGTCTGATCGACTGAGTGGCCTGGAGGTGGAGTATGCTGTCGGGCTGATCCTTTCGACCGAATCGGGGCGTCGTGAGGTAACCATCGGATTTGATCTTGGTCAACAAGAACAGGATCTCGGTTTTCGGGGCGAAATCCCGGTGCTGTTTTCGATCCGTCCCGCCGTTCCGATTCAACTCTCAATCCGTGACGAGGATGATTCGCCGACCACCGCGTCGCTGATTATTCGCGACCGACAGGGCCATGTTTATCCGCCGCAAGCCAAACGGCTGGCGCCGGATTTCTTTTTTCAGCCGCAAATCTACCGAGCCGACGGCGAGAGACTGCTGCTGCCACCGGGAGAATTTACCGTTCAGAGTGGTCGTGGCCCGGAGTACTTGACTCGAGAACAAGTGTTAACAGTGACCGAAACCACATCGGCGCCAAACGAGGCAAATTTGGATCGGCCTGCGGAACAGCGTCTGGAAATTCGTCTGCAGCGCTGGGTTCACCCGCAACGGTTCGGATTTTACAGTGGTGACCACCACATCCACGCTGCGGGATGCGCACATTATACCTCACCGACGGAAGGAGTGCTGCCGGTCGAGATGTTTCGACAGGTGAAAGGAGAAGGTCTGAACGTGGGCTGTGTGTTGACCTGGGGCCCCTGTTACGGGCACCAGCGACAGTTCTTTGCCCCCAAACCGCATGATGTGAGCGAACCATTGACTTTACTGAAATATGATCTGGAAATCAGCGGATTTGGTTCACAAGCCCTGGGGCATGTCTGCCTGCTCAATCTCCAGGATCAGACCTACCCAGGATCCGATGGAACTGAGACCAAGGGTTGGCCCAGCTGGACAACCCCGGTGATGCGCTGGGCCAAGGCGCAGGGGGGGATTACCGGCTACGCCCATTCCGCCAGCGGTTTGGCAATCGACGCCGCAGCGGCCACCAGACGATTGCTGCAGACCTATGACCAAGATCAAGACGGTTGCCTGTCGTCACCCGAAGCCAAGGGGGCACTCTTGCCCGAATCCTGGGTCCGAATCGATTCGAATTCCGATCAACGATTGGACGAAATGGAACTGGTTGCCAGCCACGATCGCGTTGCCGATCAGCTTCCAAATCTGGCGATTCCCGAAATGAATGGGGTGGGGGCGATGGAAATCTGTGTCACCACGGCTGAGGGGGTCTGTGACTTTATCAGCGCGATGGATACCCGGCGCATTCAAGAATGGAATACGTGGTATCACCTGCTCAACTGTGGATTTCCACTAAAAGTGAGTGGTGAGACGGACTTTCCCTGCATGAGTAGTCGACGAGTGGGGCAGGGGCGTGTTTACGTTCAATTACCTGCTGCGACACCCACCTCGACGGGGACACCGCCTGAAATTTTTTCAGAACTCGATTTTTCCGCATGGTGTACCGGGCTGGCGCGAGGCCAATCCTATGTTTCGGATGGTTTTGCCCATGCATTGGAATTTCAGGTCAATGGAATTTCCCCCGGCCGCAATGAAGTTTCACTCGCTGCACCAGGAATGGTCAAAGTCACTGCTCGCGTCAGTTTCGCACCCGAAACTCCGGCAACAGTCGCGCAGGGAACCGAGCTTCCGGCTGGTGGCCTGCGTCTGGTGGGTGATACGGTCGAGTTACATGGACCGCGCCGCGAGACGCTGCAACGGGGTGGTCAACGACTGGTCGAAATCGTTCTCAATGGTCGACCGATTGCCAGCCAGTCGGTCCCTGCTGACGGTCAGATTCATGATCTCACGTTTGAAATTCCAGTACCACGAAGCAGCTGGATTACGCTCAGGCAATTTCCGCAACTGCATACCAATCCGGTCAACGTTATCGTGGAAAATCAACCGATCCGAGCTTCTCGGGAAAGTGCGCGTTGGTGTGAGCAGACGATCGATTTGCTTTGGCGAAACCGCGAACGGAATATTGTTCCCAGCGAGCGAGATCAGGCGCGGGAAACGTTCAATCGGGCCAAAGCCCGTTATCGGCAAATTGCCGAGGAAGCGGGGGGAGAGAGGTGATTCCGTTTTCCGTTTTCCGTTTTACACCGATTCAGTGTCCCTTGTTGGGCGATTTCGATTGCTTTCAAAATTGCCTTGATCAGGGGGGCGAAAGTTCGTTCCACCAGATGGTGATTGCAGACTGGTCAACCGAACCTCGGTCGCGAAATGAGCCTGTCACAAGATCCAAATCGCCGTCACCGTCGAGGTCGATCAATTCCAGCGTGGCATGCATCGCGTTACCGGTTTCGAGGGCATGACGGACAAATTCGCCGGGGCGAGTCTGTTCCAGCCAGATCAGAGATTCGAGTTGTTTGCCGATTTCGGATTCGCGTACCGATCCTGGAAGAAAGGACCCTGCGATGAGATCCAGGTCACCGTCCTGATCCAGGTCACCGGCAATCGCACGATGCGCACCGGGAAACGGAGTGAGTGGGTGGAGCACAAAGGGAAAGGATCCCTGATTTTCGAGCCAATGCACGCCGTGATAAGGCTTGATCAAAAAGCTATCGAACATGTCACCATTGGTGTAGACCACGTCCTGATCGCCGTCACCATCCAGGTCAGCCAGCTGAATTCCGCTAGACCCAAAGGAGGGATCCCCGGCAGCATGGATGGTCTTTTTCAGAAACGTACCATCTCCCTGATTGAAAAAGGCTTCGATGACCTCAAATTCCTGGCTGATGATCGCTACAAAATCGGGCTTTCCATCCTGATTCAGATCGACGACAGGGACCTGAATTGTCCCTGGACGCGGATCAATCGGATGCGGAATAAATTGAGGCGATTTCGTTTTTCCCTGATTTTCCAACCAGAAAATCCCTCCCGTTTGATGCCAACCAAATTCGGCCACGATCAGATCGAGATCTCCGTCCCCATCAAAGTCAGCAGGCTGTACGTCTGCCACCCGACCGATCCCCTCACAGAGGGGAACTGCCGTCGAACCTGAACTTTCCAGGTCCGCCAACCACATGACCCGACCTTGATCATGATCACCAGGCGTGAAACTTCCGAGCTCTGCCATGACAAGCCCCATGCGACCGTTTTGATCCAGATCGCACTGACGAGCCGCAGCGGGATGTTGCAGTTGAACCAGCGGGGTTACGGGGAACGAATTGGACTGAACTGAATGGGACTGAAATGTGGCCAGCGATACTGTCCCATTGGCCATGTCGCTGAACAACACCCCCTGCTCGCCACCCTTCGTATGCTTCCCCGGCCCGATAAACGAAATCGCAGGAGGCTTCAAGGT
The DNA here is from genome assembly GCA_945869955.1 of Schlesneria paludicola DSM 18645. Lineage (GTDB taxonomy): Bacteria > Planctomycetota > Planctomycetia > Planctomycetales > Planctomycetaceae > Schlesneria > Schlesneria paludicola_B. The sequence goes on along the minus strand of CAMBQP010000003.1, from coordinate 55,140 downwards.
GCTTGAACCATTCTGCGGAATGGAAACCTCGGTCCGCCGAAAATGGATCCTGGGTGGATTCGGAAACGATTGGGCAACATTCTGTGGCAGCGCTTCTGGGGCGCGGGAACGAAAATAATCAACAACCGGTTGAACAGGGGGAGGATTCAGATCTTTCCGTTGAGATTGATGGTAGAATCCAAAACCTCGTTTGACTTCGTCGTACCAAGCTGACTTGGGAAAACTCGTCGGTGATGGGAATGCGTGACACCCACCGCAAAACGCGACAATCTGCGCGTCCGTCGTCTGTGAAGGTTCCGTTGCTGCAGACTCGGTACGAGTCTGTATGGAGTGTTGGCCGACCGGCGCTGCGGGCTGACAGGAAATCAATCCACAGGGGATCATCAGTACCAACGGCAAGCACCAGCGATCGGGACGGACGCGTTGCGGAATCAGAGGATTCATGAAAGCACCTTGAGCATTAATCATCGCAGATCCTGAGGAGGATCGTTATTTCTGGTATTCCTGCAGACGACGCCGAATGCGCAACATGAGCTCGGCATCGTTGGGTCTTGTTACGTTCAGGCTCTCGACGGCAACCTGCTGGGCTTCCGCGAGTTGACGATTGTCCGCCAGGGACTCGGCAAGTTGCAGCAAAAATTCCGGTCGTTTGCGTTCAGTCAGCATTACCGCACGGCGAGCCGATTGAATTGCACCGTCGAAATCCCCCTGTTTTTGGAGTGATTGACTCAATGCGTCACTCGCATCCGCATGCCGCGGATCGATGGTCACCGCCAGGCGGAATTGGTCACTGGCAGACTTCCAACTTTCCATTTTCATGCAGGCCAGCCCCCACTGGAAATGAAGTTTCGCTTTGAACGGCTCCATTTCGTCGGCTTGCTGGTAGTGCTCGATCGCCGAGGCGTATTGACCGTCATTGTATGCCAACCAGCCGAGCATCCCTTCTCCATACGCATCGTCCGGGTCGCATTGGCGTACTGCTTCCAAGTGTTCTACGGCCCGAGTTTTTTGACCAAGCGTCGCATAGACAGCCCCCAGCTTGCCGTGAGCCTGCGCTTGATCTGGCTTTAAAAGCAGAATCTTCTCGAGCGTGATCGCGGCATCGCGGTACTGCTGCTGACGAATCTGTCGGGCGGCAACCATCGACTGCACATCAATTGTGCTCCGGTCGGCCAGTACCGCTTTCAACTTCGACTCAACATCCGGATCCGATTGGAAACGAAGTGCTTCCCGGTAGGCATCGGCTGCAGCCAGATGTCGAGAGTTCTGCCGCCTCCGATCGCCCTCATCGTTCCAGTGTTGGTAGAGCGAGTTTGCCAGCGACTTGGCCAAGAGAGCGTTTTCGTCGCCGGGCTGTTTTTTGTGCCATTCCCAAAGGACTGTTTGGGTTGCCATGGGATCAATCCGAATCTGGTGTTCGTACGCCATGACGGGAGCGACGTACGTATCCTTTGTGGTGTCAAAATAAACCTGAATCTTGCGATGCGCAGGCATGTGACACGCAACACACTGATGCTGAACCCCGGTTGGTAATTGTGGTCGTGCATGGCAAGCGGTTTCCTGATGACAAGTTGTACAGGAATGGCTCGCCTGCGCCTCGATCTCGGGCGCGGCTGCTGAGGAATGATGGGGGTCATGACAGGTTATACACGTCATCGAATCACTCTGCTGAAAGCACTTGCTTTCGCGTAAGGACTGAATTTGATTGGCCACGTGATTTTCTTCGGGATATCGACTGCTCGTCGTCTTGTAGGACTCGTCGAGTAGTTGTCCGGGACGATACGAATAGGCGGGACCACGGTGTTTGATCGCGTTGCTGTGACATTGTGTGCAGACTTCGATCAGCCGTTCACGAGATAATCGTCCGGGATGCAGGATTTCGGCACCGGATTGTTCATCGGGATGCATTCGATGGAAATCGACGTGTGGCTGAGCCGGTCCATGACAACGTTCGCAGGTCACCCCCAGGATCGCGTGATCTCGTTTGAATCCGTTTTGAGTCCCTGGGAGATGTTCCATCCATGTGGTATGGCACTCGAGGCATCGAACGGACATGGGGCGAGAAAAATCTCCGCCGCTATCGGGATTAAAGGTGCTGATCCCCCATTCCTGCTGGGGATGAAGCCAGGCGACAGGAAGTTCATACAGAAAATCCCCCTTCCAGGAAAAGTAGACCTCGTCGTTGGGGGGCGAGCCATACTGCAGGTCAATCCTTGAAGTGCTACTTCTGACACCCCCCGATGTCGACTGAATCGCCGTTTGAAAAAATCCCTCTTGAGTCTGGGTCATTTCAAACTCAATTTGCGGTTCCCGCGACGGAACTCGTCCTTGTTCGGTTAAGAAAGCACGGGGCATTTTGTCCGCTTGTGGTTCACGACAAGCCAGAAAATGCTTAGTCTGGATAAATTCAGCGACCCGTTCGCGGTGACAAGCGGCACAAGCCTCTGGCCCCACATATCCCGAGGTTTTTTCGAGAGGGCCTGTCAGTTCGGTGTGGCTCGACGTTGTAGAGGCGATGGTCACATCCAATTTCCGCTGTTTTTCTGACCCGCTCCAAAACCAACACCCAGCAGCGAGCGAGCTCAGCAGCAGCAGGCAAACAACGGAATTCACCGTTCGGCGAACAGCACGGGCGTGCGAGTGTTGAGGATTCGCGGATGGCGATTCGTTTGACATCAATACCTGCTAACGCGGGGACCAGCCGTGAGTCGTTCCCGCAATCATCGAGTCGGTGAAACAACACGTCAAAATGGAATTGGGTGATTCAAGCGATTTGATCGTTGCAAAAAACCGAAATCTCAGGATGCCTTAACCATTCGTCAGATGTTATAACGCTTTTTACCCCTTGCGACGAAGTCCTCTTTCCGTGATTCTCTAGCGACGGTCTTGATTCATGAGCTGGTTTCAAAAAGCAGCAGACTCCCGCGTGAACTCGGTACACACTCCATCACGCAGCCAACAGACTCGAGGTCCATGGCGAATGCGGCGCTGGGCGATCGCCGCAGGTCTTTTTGCCGTGATTGCTTTGATCGCATTTCCACAGGGTTGGCTGTTATGGCAGCTTTACTCGGCCCGCAACGAGTTATCGTCAGGAAATGCCCCGTTGGCAATTCCGCGACTGCAACACGCCATCAATTATGCCCCGCAATCCGCCGAAGCTCATTACCGACTTGCCGTCGCACAGCGCCGCGCAGGACATTTGGATCAGGTGCTGAAGCCACTCGAATCCGCACAGCAGCTCGGGTGGAACAAAGAGGATATTGAACGACAGACGTTGCTCTCGATCGCTCAGAATGGCGAGATTGATTCGGTGAATTCCCGCATCAAATCGATCATGGGGCGTGGTGCCAGCGATGAAGCGGCCGAAGAGATCTACGAAGCGCTGTCGATCGGCTTTCTGAAAACGTATCGACTGAAAGAAGCTTGGGATTGTTTGAATTTTTGGAGCGAATGGAAGCCGAAGGCGATCTTTCCCAAGTATTGGCGTGCCGATATCTGCCGTCGAATTGATAATCCGACAGCGGAAGAACAGGAATATCGAGAAATTCTCGCAATCGATCCCCGTTATCTCAACGCACGCAGTCGACTGGCTGAAGTCTTGAAAGATTCGAATCGGATTGAAGCCGCCGCGCGCGAATTTGAATTGGGACTGGTTCAAGCTCCGAATCGCCCCGATCTCTTGATTGGTGCTGCCGAATGCGAGCGACGATTGGGAAACGTCAACAAAGCGATCCCGTTACTGCAGCATGTGATGACGCTCAATCTTTCCACCGTCGAACGTGCCACGGCGCTGTCGCATCAGGGACAAATCGAAGCCGATGCCGGGCGATGGATCGACGCGATTGGGAATCTTGAAAAAGCGGTCCAGCTGGATCCTGCCGAGGCGTCAATCTGGTTTGCACTGTCTCAAGCCTACTCGTCCAGTGGTGAGCTGCAAAAATCGCAAGAGGCACTGGAACGATCGAAACAAGTTCGCTCACAGCGAGAACGAGTCGAAGAAATCGCTCGGATTCTTGTAGATCGACCGGGGAATGCCGACTTGCGTTACGAAGCCGGCAAGATTTTTATGGACATGGGGATGAAAGAGGACGGTGCTGCGTGGCTGCAGACCGTTTTACAGATGCAGCCAAACCATCCGCAGGCCCGCGAGGCACTGGAAACCTATTTACACGATCGAGAAGTTGGGAGTAGCGGCCAATCGAAATGACCGATGATCATCCCAGATCAAGCCTTAATCCTGCTCTTTCACACACAAAGAGAACCCTCCGCGTTTTCACGCGATGAGGCCGCCCCGCGTTATCATGCGAAGAGGCCGAGGCAGACAGAACCGATGATCAAAAAACAGCAAAATCCAATCTGCTGTTTGTGTTTTGTATCATCCCGCAGCTTAGCGATTCCGCAGAGAAGTTACTCAACCAAAATGAATTCAAACACATTTTTTTTGCCATCTTTATCAACGGCAGCGGTTAATTTGCTTTCCTCAGGCTTCGAGTATTTTGCGGGAATTTCACTTTTGGGAACAAGATCCTTAGCAACTCCGCCCCCCGAAATTTGCATATTCTTCATGTCATCGGGTTTGACGTTTTTGATATCGACTGTGGCTGTATTGCCGGCCATCTTCAAGATACCGACCTTTGCCAAGCCAACGGGAACTCCCGGTCGGCCACCCGTTGTCATGCGAAACTTTCCGTCATTATCTGTGAAACCGTTCGCCATTTGGCCTTTTTCGCTGATCATCGTCACGGTGGCACCCGAAAGGGGCTTCCCTTTGAAGAGTACGGTGCCGGTCACGGGAGCTAGCGTTAACGTGTCTGAAGAACCGCAGCCACACAAGCTGGTGATCACGAGCAGTGACAAAAACCTTGAAAAATGCACGCCTGAAATCTCCGCAAAATAACAATAAATCAGAATAGAGAAACTCGTCCACCAAGTCTGAAAGTACCTGATGGACGAGCGATTTCAAATGATCAAGCACATGCCAAACGAAAACGATTAGAATTCGCCAACCGTATTACCATCAGCACGACCTCCGATGCGTTGATACGTGTTGTAGTCAATGTTCTCACTGATGAACCGGACCGAGCCATCGACCAGCAGGAACTGAGCACCACCCACGTGCTGGGATCGGAAGCCCCATGAGTAGTTCCAGTTACACTGTGCCGTACAGGCAGGGTTGGTAATTCGCTTGGAATTAGGGCATGTGTTCATGTTGTTCAGCGGTGCCGATGTCGAAGCATGAGCATTCGCACCCTGGTTATAGTCCCAGAAGTGCCCGTTGTGGTCAGTACAATCCGAAAGGATTTCTCCCACGAAGATCGTGTTAGAAGTTCCATCGCTGACTTTCGCCATGTTGATCGATCCACCAAGGCGACCAAACATTCCCGAAAGCTGACTGGCCGACAACGTGTTGCCATGGTCCGCAACCCCAATATTATCGTAGTTCACACCCTGAACCAGCCAAGTATTACAATTTCCGTCACAAGAGGGAGTTCGTTGTGACCCCAAGCTGCCGCCATAACTGCACTGACTTGGATCATCCAGCTTATTCGAGTTATCGCTGGGACAACGAGAAAATGGCAATACTGTCTGTTGAACCTGTTTACCGTTTGGCAACAGGGACTGGTAGGCGTTATTGCGTCCGGCTGCGATGTCTGCAGCGGTCGGGCTGAAGTTCATCGCATTAAACAACGGTGCCTGATCGACGAAGGGAAGAATTCGAGGCTGCCAGCCGATACCCGATGGTACCGCCCAGTTCTGACCCGCAATCGGGAACATTTTGTACGTGTCATGGTAGTTGTGCAGTCCTAAGCCGTATTGCTTCAGGTTATTCTTGCACTGAGTCCGACGGGCTGCCTCACGTGCCTGCTGCACGGCAGGGAGCAGAAGTGCGATCAAAACCGCGATGATCGCAATGACCACCAGCAATTCAATCAACGTAAATCCCCGCAATTTACCGCGATACCTTGTCATGCGCGATTCCTCCCGAAATGTGAAAAAAACCAAAAAGTAGAGCCGAAATGGCTTGGAACTCAGCGAAATCAGACAAACATAACAGTGTTGAAATCGGATTCAGTTCAGGGAAACCAGCGAGAAATTAACAACGAATCGTCGAATGAAATTTGAGTAACCGTCGAAGAGTAGCGTAAGGGTCTGGGTGATTTTGTCGACACTGAAATGTAACTGCAAGGATAAAATCGGAATTTGATGAGTTTTTGATGAAGAATCTTGATGCAGCCAGAAAATATGAGATGCCATCGCACCCTGATTTTCGAGGCAATCGCCATTTTCGGATCAAAATCAGCTGTCTATTTCGTGGTCCATTCTCTAAAAAGCAGAGTTTGTCGATTGGTGAGAATGAGAAACGCCGCAGAAAATTCCCTCTTTACCCGCTGAGAAACATCACCATGCCAAAATTGGGACTCTCATTAAGGTCGATTAGGGAGCAGGGAATTCTGTTTTGCGTTGGTTTTTCGATCTTGCTCCCTTTACTGGGATGTGATCGGACCGCGACTCGCCCGATGAACGACCGCGCGGATCCCACCGTGACGAATTCCGAACCCATTGCGCGGGTAACAGCATCCGCATCTCGAATCGTTTTCCAGGATCGGACAGAGGCTTCGCAGCTCACGTTCCTCTATAAAAACGACGAAGCCCACTCCGATTTTGCCATTCTTGAATCGTTGGGGGGAGGAGTCGCCCTCTTTGACTTCGACGGAGATGGCCGGCTCGATCTCTTTTTTCCGGGAGGCGGGTCTTTTTCCACTCAAAAAACTACGGGGAATCCGTCGGCATTGTTCCGAAATGTGGCGAACTGGGATTTTGTCAACGTTACTGCGTCCTCTGAGATCGGCCCCGCCCGTTTCTACAGCCATGGAGCGGCGATCGCTGACTTTGACAACGATGGTTTTGATGACGTGCTGGTAACGGGTTATGGTGGATTGATGCTCTATCAAAATCAGGGGGATGGCACATTTCAAAATATTGCGGACCAAGCCCAACTTGATGATCCACTTTGGAGCAGTAGTGCGGCCTGGGGTGATTTTAATCAGGATGGAACACTGGATCTGTTTGTGGCCCACTATGTGGATTGGTCATTTCAAAACCAGCCGATTTGTGTGGGGCCGCCAGGACATCCTCGGGAAGTCTGTCCTCCCCGGCAATTTCAGGGATTACCCGATACTCTCTTTTTCGGAAATGGTGACGGAACCTTTCGTAATGGAACCCCAGATTCCGGACTGCAACCGGATGGCAAAGGCTTAGGTGTGATCGCCGCTGACCTTGATCTGGATGGGGATCTCGATCTGTATGTGACCAACGATACTGTTCCCAATTTTCTGTATCGCAATGACGGTCGGGGGCATTTTGAAGAGGTGGCACTGATGACCGGCACCGCACTCAGTGATATCGGCACCCCCGACGGGAGTATGGGGGTCGATGTGGGGGATTTCGATGGGGATGGCTTGCCAGATCTCTGGGTGGTTAACTACGAACGGGAAAATAATGCCCTGTATCGAAATCTGGGAAAAGGGCAGTTCCGTCACATCAGCCAATCGGCTGGAATTGCGGCCGTCGGTGCAATGTATGTCGGCTGGGGAACTCGTTTCATTGATGCCGATCTGGATGGAGATGAAGATCTGGTCGTCTCAAATGGTCATGTCATCCGCTTCCCATTGAATACCCCACGGCTGCAGCAACCACTGTTGCTCGAAAATCGGGAAGGAAAGCGATTTGTCAATATTTCCGGGCAGGCGGGCGACTACTTCCAGCGGGGGCATGCAGGACGGGGATTGGCCACGGGGGATCTGGATGGGGATGGGGATGAAGATGTGGTGATCTCAAACCTGAATGAACCGGCGACGGTTCTCTCGAACGAATCCGCTTTCCAACACAATTGGCTGATTGTACGAGTCATTGGACGGAAGTCCTCACGCAGTCCGATTGGAGCGGTCGCAACCGCTCGTATGGGGTCCAAGAGTCTCATGCGTTTAATTCGGAGTGGTTCCAGTTATGCTTCGTCCAGTGATTCACGGATTTATTTTGGTTGCGGAACGGCAGAACAAATCGACGAATTGACCATCAAATGGATTTCAGGTTCCCAAACGATTTTGAAAAATGTGGTGTGCAATCAGGTCTTGACGGTCGTTGAACAGTAAAGCAACAAACATGACTGACACCTCTTCGACGCGTTCCGCTGCAGAATCGCCCCGCCGCAGAGGGCTTGGGAAGCCGCCGTCCTGGCGATGGGTGATGTTTTTCACACTCATCATGCTTGCCTTCCTCGTGACTTGGATGGTCTGGATTTCATTCGGACCAGAAGGCCTCTATCGACAGGGAAGGGAAGCCCTGATCGAAGGGGATCGCGTCAGAGTTTTGGAGATTGCCGAACAACTGTTAAAAACGGCGGGCCTCGAACCGGAAGGAAATCTCTTGAAAGGATTGATCCTGGCTCGAGCGGGCAAGCGTGACGAGGCAATTGTCTGCCTGCAGCGCGCGGCGATCAATCCCAAACTGGCCGTAGAAGCCAACACGATCACCGCCCGCTGTTGTTATGAATCCGGACGATATCTGCATGCGATTGATGCGGCATTGCACGCTCTTCAGCAAGACCCCCATGCGCTCGATGCGCGTCGCTGGCTGGCGTCCGCTTACTACGATCTGGGGGCGGTTTCTGAGGCAACAACCGAGATGGAGCATATTTCTGCACACGACCCGACAGACGCGCGTCCCGATCGGCTGTTGGGTTTAATCGCGAAAGACAGCGAACTGTATTCGAAAGCGATCGGTCACTACCGCAAATCCCTTGAACGCGATCCTCGCCAATCTGGTGTGGAACAGGTCCTGATTGAACTCGCGGAATCGCAGACGAAGGTCGATCAATTCCAGGAAGCATTGACGACGTTGAAGAACGCTTCCCGGTCCGCAGCCGCGCTGACGATCCAGGCACAGTGCAACACCAGCCTGGGCCGATTTGAATTGGCAGAAAGCCAATTGATCGAGGCCATGGCGCTTGATCCGCAGTATTCCCCCGCCAAACTCGCCATGGGAAAACGAATGCTTGATCAAGGCCAGGCCGAGAATGCCGCCCAAATTCTGGTTGTGGCTCGACAACTTGAGCCCTTCAATCGAGAAATTCAATTACAGCTGTCTCAGGCGTTTCGTGCGATGGGAAAAACGGAAGAGGCCGATGTCGCGTTGAAGCGAATGTTGGAAATTCAAGCATGGGAACGGGAGTTTAGCGATCTGCATGATCAGGTCGCCAGTCATCCCGACGATGCGGAACTTCGTTACCGGACAGGAGAACTGGCCAACCGGTTAGGGAAATCCCAGTTGGCAGTTCTTTGGTTTCGAGCCGCCCTGTCCATTGACCCCAGTCATTCCCGGTCTCGTGAGGCGCTGCAGCAATTCAGCCAAACCACGAAACCCTGAATCATCCCCTGGAATATCCCCTGGAATATCCCCTGGAATATCCGCTGGAATATCCCCTGGAACTCTCGACCACGAGAAAGCCTCCCCGTCTTGGGCGAACCTCCTGATGTAGGTCCTGCGAACAACCCTCCTGCAAGCAACGTTCAAATCCTGACGGGCTTCAGGGCAACTGCTCACGTAAAACAAGGTGTGATTGGCAGACCGATCACACCTTGTTTGCAAGCTGAAAACCGAACGAACGATTAGCGGCCGAGATTCACGTCGACATTACTCTTCTTGCCGGTATTCGGATCGGCAACAGTCAGTTTCAGAGTCCCACCACTTTTGCGAGCGATGTCATTCAGGTCGTTTGGATGCAGCACGGGCTTGCCATTGGCCGCGACAATCAGAATTCCAGGGCGAAGACCGGCACGAGCGGCAGCGCTTCCCGCTTCCACCTCGGTCACCTTCACGGCGAAATCATCGTCGTGGAATGCCAACTCGGTAATCGCGCCCAACTTGCCGGGGGTAGCGGCCAGAGAACTATCCACTTCCACAGGTGCGGCGGGAGCGGCAGCCTTCGTGCCACCCAGTTTTACCTCGACATCGGCGTCACGGCCAGTCCGAGAATCACGCACGGTCAGTTTGAAAACCGGGCCACTTTTTCTCAGAGCACCTAATAATTGTTCTGGACCTGTAATCGGTGCTCCGTTAGCAGCCACGATGATATCTCCGACTTCCAATCCCGCCTTTGCTCCCAAGCCTTCGGGATCGATCCGAGTGACCTTCAGTGCACTTCGTGACCCGAGCGTCACGGGTTCTGCAGAGAGGCCAAGTGACACTTTAGGGGGTTGATCGACCGGTATCGGCTTGACCGGTGATTCTGTTTCCGTTTCCGCCACCATGGTGGATGTCGGATCGATTTCAATTTGTGTTCCCCGTCCGGTGTTCACATCCACCACGATTAACGAGAACTTCTTCCCCTTGGCGGCCAGGACTTCGAGTTGATCCGCACTGGTGATTTCACCACGCTCGACACCGGCGATGATATCACCAACTTCCAGACCCGCTTTTTGGGCCGGGCCACCGCGCTCGACGCTGGTGACACGAAGTCCGAATTGTTTTTGGGCCTTCACCAGTTCTGTTGTCATGCCGAGATTAGACTTCGCCGTGCGAGAAGCGGGAGCGTCGGCGATGCTAGGAGCGGGGTCTTCATTGCGAGGTTCCACAGCCTTGTCAGCGGTGATTTCCACCCAATCTGGGAACGTCCCTTCCCATCCCCCTTGTGCGCGGGGTGTCAAATAGGCCCGGATTTGTGCCCGTTCTTCTGGTACGGATTTATGGCTATCGGCTGCCACGACCCGACCAGCGGGGTCGGTTCGTTGTGAAACATGCACGTAGATCGTTTCGCCTGGACCGGGAAAGCGTAATTGTGAGTTTGCGGGAAGTGGTTTACGCCCTTCTGATCTCGCCACATCGAGTTGAATCAGATAATCGATGCGTCCCTGTCTTGGGCTGCGAAAAACTTCCCGGACCACACCGTCCGCCACGAGGGGGGCATCAGATTTCGACAGCGTTTCTCGCTGTTGCGAGTAGGCTTCGGTCGATAAAAATCCGATCGAGAATCCAAATAACGAGAGCGAAATGAAGCCAAATTTTTGCCAGGAACCAAGCATGTTGCTTTCCAGTGCGATCGTACAAGAAATAAAAAATTTCAGAAATGAATTCATTTCTGCAAAAAAAGAAAAAAATCGGCACCAACCGCGCTGCCGCGATGACTGCGAGACTTGCTGCAGGGACGCTGCCTGCCGAGGTTTTCCGTTACGTGTTACAGTTCATTGTTACGTGTTACAGTTCATTGTAGGGAAGAGAAAATAGTTCTTTTAAAGCACCCAGATCACCGGTTTGCAAGCCAAGGCGGAACCATTTGATTCGCTGTTCCGAAGTGCCATGGGTATAGCTTTCGGGTGACGTAAAGCCTCGCGAATTTTTCTGCAAACGATCATCACCGATGGCGTTGGCCGATTTCATCGCCGCCGCGATATCTCCAGACTCGACAAACTTAAATTTTTGCTGGCCATAATGAGCCCAAACCCCTGCGAGATAGTCGGCTTGCAGTTCCAGACGGACGGATGCATGGTTGGCCTCGGTCTTGGATTTTGTTTGCCTGACTTCATCCACAATACTGCTGTAACCGAGCAAATTTTGGACATGGTGGCCAATTTCATGAGCGACCACGTAAGCCTGCGAGAACTCGGCGTCAGACCCACCCATTTTTAGCTTCAGTTCTTCAAAGAACGTCGGATCCAAATAAACGGTTTTGTCTGCGGGGCAGTAGAACGGTCCCACTGCAGAGGGGGCATTGCCACATCCGGTGGAAACTTGCTCAGAAAAGAGAACCATTTTCGGCTTAAGATATTTTTCGCCCGCTTTGCGGAACTGTTCGTCCCAGACTTCTTCCGTATAATTCAGAACCGTCCTGAAAAACTCACCGCTCTTGACTTCCTCGGCCGTCAATTCCCGTTGAACCTGTCCTCCACCCCGATTCTGGCCGTTACCCCCGGCATTTCCAATAAATTTTTGCGCTTGCTTCGGGTCTATGCCCATAAACGCAGCCACCAGCATTATCAGCACGACACCAATGCCCCCTGCTGCAACCGTTGCGGGAGCCATATTCCGGCGATCTTCCAGATTTTCGCTCTTCTTGCCACCTTCCCAACGCATGCTATATTTCCTCTACTTTTGATGACGATGACCGTCGAGGTTAAAAATGATCTCAAGCGATCCGAAACGACACCCATCGAATTCTCTGTGCCGCTGAGATGATGTCACATCATACGCTTGAACGACAAGAAAAAAAGTGACCACAGAGATTCCAACCCGGAAGAATTTCGATAAAAAACCGACTTGATCGATCAGGGGTTGAAAAAATAGATTCCGTCACACCGGCCGCCGCGTCCGTGTGAGAAAAAACGATTCTCGCTGCAACGGATTCCCTCGTTTTTACCTGCGAATCGATCTCCCATCCCTTGTTTTCCGGTATTCTGCTCACAATTTTCCCTCGATAGACTGCATTCCCGCGAGATCTCCCGATAGACTCAATGCGAATAATGAAGTCCATTATGACATTTGGTTTTTTCGCAATTCGCATCGACGGAAAATTTCTGGAACAACCATTTCGCTTGATTTTTGTCTGTCGCGAGCGGAATGATGAGCTTCCGTTTCCCCCGATGAACTCGTGACTTCGACGAACCGATTCAAGGCTAAGCCGAAATGCTGATTGTCCAAGTTTGTGATTTTGGTAACGATGGTGATGCCGAATATCGCATGCATGCACCGCTTCGCCAACTCGGCAAAATTCCTGGCCTGATAACCATCGATTGCCATTTCTCGCATCACACTCTGCCCCTGCTTGCGGAAATTGCCGATGTGCTGATCTTGCAATTTGTGCATGACTGGGGGCTGTTGTCACTCTGCCAGCGTCGACGTGAAGCCGGCAAGATCACCATTTTTGAAGCCAACGACGATTTCTTTGATCTGCAGCCTTGGAGCCCGATTGCAGAAGCCTGGCTGGATCGAACCGTGCAAGCGCTGTACCTCAAGTGGCTTACCACCGCCAATGGCGTGCAAACCAGTACAAATGCCCTCGCCGATCGCTGGCGGCAGTCAGGCGCCCGCAATGTGGCCGTCTTTCGCAATCATCTCGTCGATCTCGATCCACTTCCCGCAATTCCTGATCGTCCACTCACAATTGGCTGGGGAGGTTCGCCGGGTCATTTTGCGGACTGGTATCAACTCGCTCCGTTGCTGACGAACTGGCTGGCCACCCATCCTAATGTGCATCTTTCGGTGATGACTCACGAACTGGCTCATCCGTTTATCACACTGGAACCACATCGATATCACTTCACCCGCTTCGGGTCCCTCGAGGATTACGTCCGGTTCTTACGCTCGCTCGATATTGGCTTGGCACCATTGCTTTCCACTGGCTACAACTGCGGCCGTTCGGACGTGAAATTTCTCGAATATGCCAGTCAGGGAGTTGCGGGGGTCTATGCCGACCTGGCCCCGTATCAGTCCAGCGTCAAGCATGGCGAGACCGGTTTACGATGCAAGGGCGCTCCCGGTATGATTGCCGCATTGGATCGTCTGGCCCATGAGACGGATCTACGTCACCAGATTCGTCAGCGCGCGTATGCTTATGTGGCAGAGAATCGTCGTCTGCACGAGAACGTGTTGGAACGTGTCCGCTGGTATCAGAGTCTGCTGCCGCATGCTGTCATCGAAAATGTGACGCTCCCTCTCTCCGTTCAGCAGGCGATCTCATCACAAGAGGGGAACTACATTTCGCTGCGCCCCGGTGAACCGGAACGACTCTTTCTCGCCTCGATGTCACCATCGACTGCTGCCGAAGCCCTTCGGCAACTGAGTCCGCTGACGCAGCAAACTCCCGATTACATTGCGGCCCTTGCGCGCCAGGGGCAATTACTCAATGACACTCGCGACCATCTCCGATCGCAACAGGTGCTTGAACAGGCCCGGTTGTTGGCTCCAAAATGCCCGCGCGTGCTGAGCGAACTGGGGCGTTCCTGGTTTTGCCTCAACAAGCCCCTGCAGGCTCGGCAATTATTAGAAGCAGCAATCCAGGCAGACGAGAATTACCTTCCCGCCTGGCAATACCTGCTGCGACTGATCCGTCTCAATGGCATGACCGATGGCGCTGAGTGGGCCAATCGAGCCGAAACGCAATTTCCGCAGTGCTATTCGCTGGCGATCCTGGCGGCTGAAATCCATCCGCTCCCCGAATCACTGCGGGCGTTGTCTCGCATGGTCGATCGGATCGCACCGAGCATTGTCCCGCGTGAGCGAGCCACCGTTTTACGTGCGATTCGCCAGGAACTGGCAGGACTCATTTCGTCAGCATCCGGGAGTCCCGAATGGATGCACCTGCTCAAGCAAATGTGCGCGCTCTTCCCCGAGTCCGCCTGGTTGGCGAATGAACTGGGGGGCGAGCTCCAGCGGATCGGACGGGGATGCGAGGCCCATCGCTGGCATTCGCACGCGTTTCAGCTGCGGCAGCAGGCATTGATTTATCAGGATGAGTTTCCCAAACAGGAGGCGGCTCCCTGGGGTTGGCAGTTTTCGGATCATATTCACACCCACCCCACCGCCGAATGATCTTCAGCGGGTGGCGTAAGCTCCATTCATCACAGGATTTGCTTGGGCAATTCCGTGACCGAGGCAAGTTCGAATGGCTTCGGCGGCGGCTCGAACTTGATCCTGAGAAACATCCAGATGCGTACAGGCTCGCAGGCGCTGTGGGCCTGTTGGATTAATTTTTACACCTTGTTCGAGCAATCGCGAAGAAAGCTGGGCTGCCGTTCCCCGTGCAGAATCAACATCAAAGAAAACGAGATTGGATTCCACCTCTTCCGGATTCAGATGAATACCATCAATTACCGAAGTCAATTCGGCAAATACCCGAGCGTTTTGGTGGTCTTCGTGCAATCGTTCGATGTGATGTTCCAAAGCGTAGATCGCTGCTGCAGCCATCATCCCGGCCTGCCGTAATGCCCCCCCAAACAGCTTACGTGCCCGGCGCGCTCGATAAATCGTGGCGGCATCACCGACCAGAATCGAACCCATCGGACAACCCAGCCCCTTGGAAAAGCAGACGGAAATGGAATCCACATGAGCAACAAAGTCTTTCACTTGATAGCCCATGGAAGCGGCTGCGTTAAACAGTCGTGCCCCATCCAGATGAACTTTCAGCCCATTTCGGTGTGCCCACTCCCCGACACGCGCCATCTGCCCTAACGGCCAGACGCGGCCTCCCCCCAGATTGGTCGTATTCTCGACGCAAAGCAGGCGCGTGATACAGCAGTGCTGATTGTCGGCTCGGACCTTTCCTTCCAGGTCATCGATGTCGAGCAAACCACCACGTCCTCGCAGCAGGCGAGCGGAAACGCCGCTGAGTGCTGCGGCGCCACCTGCTTCGTAGTTGACGATATGCCCGGTCTCGTCAATCAGGATTTCATCACCTTGCTGGCAATGAGCACGGATGGCCATCTGATTCGACTGGGTTCCTGAACAGTTGTAGACAGCGGCCTCTTTTCCCAAGAGATCGGCCATGATTTTTTCCAGGCGATTGACCGTCGGATCTTCTCCTGACATATCATCACCGACTTCGGCACTGGCAATCGCGGCTCGCATTCCTGCCGTGGGTTTCGTCACTGTGTCACTGCGAAGATCAATGTCACTGCGAAGATCAATGTTTCTGCGAAGATCAATCATCTCGTCGGCCATGGGTTCTGCTTTCTCGGCGGGAGGGACCGAAAGAGGTTCAGGGACGGAACAAACCGGGAACTCTCGACGATTCACCGGTCGGAATCTCACCTGTCGGAATCGATTATCCATTTCGGGTCAGTTCAACTTTTTCTTAACGACCTTTTTGGTGCTAATCTGGTAATTCCCACGTTTCTCATCAAAATCGAGTTCAATCAGACCTGCGTCTTCAATGTCATGCAACAGGTCTGTAAAGCTGCCATAGCCATAATACCCTTCATTGAAACCGGGATGAACCCGTTTAATTGCCTGTTTCAGCATTGAACCCCAGATCGGCGGGTCGTAGTCGAGTTCCAGCGAGTTCAAGACTTCGAGCAAGCGATCGTAGGCTTCCTGTTTTTTGTCTTCGCGTTTGACGGTTCCCGGCTTGGCTGGGATGACCGGCTTTTGAGCCATGCGAATCAAGTCATCGTAGTAGATGAACTCGTCACAATTGGCAATTAACAGATCCGAGGTGGAACTTTTTACGCCACAGCCAATCACGCGCTTGTTGTTTTCCTTCAACTTGGAAACCAGTGGCGAAAAATCGCTGTCACCGGAAATGAGTGCAAAAACATCAATGTGCTGCTTGGCATAGCAAAGATCAATCGCGTCGACGACCATACGAATGTCCGCACTGTTCTTACCACTCATTTTGCTCTGCGGAATATCAATCAGCTCGATCCCCTGCGCGTGAAACTCCCGAACCGCGTCGCGATAATTGCTCCAGTCACAATAGGCGCGTTTGTGGACAATGCGCCCTTTCTCCAAGAGTCGCTTCAGGATCAGCTGAATCTGGAAGGCGCCCGCTTTCATGTGGCGAACGCCAATGGCGAGATTCTCAAAGTCCACAAACACCGCAATCAGAGGCTCATCAGACATTCAGGCTTGCCTTTTGCTTATGGAACATTGCTGACTCAACAGAACGAATCGAGGATGAGGATAACTCACCGACTTTGTTTCGTGGAGTACCGGGCATCAGAATCTTTTCCAAATCTTGGACTGGAATCCCCAGACAGCGAACGCGACGATGATTAGACCTGTTGCGGCTCCGCTGACATCGAAAAGCAAGTCCTTCAAATCGGCGTTGCGATTAACAAGCAATTGAGTTAGCTCGTCAAACACCCCATATGCGGCCAGCATCAGCCACATCCAAGAAAGATTGCCCCAGGTGATTGCACCCTGAGTCGCCCGCAAAATCGCCCAAAGCATCCCCAAGCCCGCGTAAGCAAAAAAATGAACGACCTTATCGGAATTTTCCGGGAGCATTCCAGGGGGGACCTTGGAATGAGTCCCATAAAACAGGGCGATCCAATAAACACACAGAACCAGCATCGCGCAGCGTGTCAGCCGGGATGTTGGTCCCAGATCTGCGTGGATTTCAGGTGAAGTCTTCATGGTTGACCCTGTGTTTCCTGGCCGTCCTGTCAGAGATCATGCAGGATTGGTCCCCGATCTCTCGTCGCCATTTTCGCGAGGAGGTTCTGAACGATCGCGCGTGGGATCCGATCCATTCGGGTTTCGCGGCCGGGGATTGGGGCGCGAATCGTGCCGGGGTTTGGGATCTCGTAGCGGGCTGCCTGGGGACGAATTCGCTTGAATCGCCCCTTCTTGAGGAAGTCCCTCGTCCGCCGGATTTTCTTGTGTCAGCTCGCTCGACTTGGATGGTTTTGTATTGACCACGGTCAAGACATCTTTTGCATCGGTCATCACCTGACGCTGGCCTTCGTATTGGATCACCAATTTTTGCGCCAGCAATTCCTGGCCGATCACCCGCCCCGTCCCCTGTTTGGTCACCACCGTCGCCCCAATCGGGGGCATTTCCTTGCGGTGTTCTTCGTAGGTGTCATATTCGTAGCGGAGGCAGCATTTTAACCGACCGCAGCGACCCGAGATTTTCGACGGGTCCAGTGTCGCCTTCTGCATCTTGGCCATTTTCATCGAGACCGGGGGCATTTCTCGCAAAAAGGTGCTGCAGCAGACCGGTTGACCACAGTCGCCATAGTCTGCTAGCAGTTTGGCTTCGTCCCGAATCCCAATTTGACGCATCTCAATCCGGACGTGAAACAGTTTCGCCAACCCTTTGACCAAGTCCCGAAAATCGACTCTTTGCTCGGAAACATAATAAAAAATCAGCCGTTCGCCACCGATCACCTGTTCGGCATCGATCAGTTGCATTTGCATGTTGCGTTCGCGAATCAAGTCGAGGCAACCCGCGAATGCCTGCTTCTCAAACAGCAGGGCACGGTCCCGTTCGACCTCATCTTCCGGTGTCGCAATCCGGATAATCCGTCCGTGGGATTCCGTCGTACCGAGATAGGTTCGCGTCTGTTCGGTTGCCGTGCTGAGGACGGTCCCCCATTCATGCCCGCGTTCACTGCGAACAATCACATAAGAGCCACGGGGGAGTGCACCGAATCCACGAGCGGTAAATTCGCCGAGGATGCGCGTGACCCCGTAACGCACAATGTATGACAGATCTTCTGCGTGAGTATCCATAAAGCCTTCAAAACGGAGGCGGTTGTAGCAAAGCGTCGTTTCCCGGAACCGGGAAGCACGCAGTATAGTCAGGAAGTGACAACAAACGCCAAGCTATCAGGGTGTTTGGTCGGGAAAATCAGGTGAGTCCGCACATTGCGCGACCACTTGTTGCCGCGCTGTTTGCCACATAGTGAGTTTCATTTGTGGCAAATTGAGATTCTCCATGATACCCTCTTGCCAAATCTTCAAATCTCACGGGTGGTGTTCTTGCGTGAAAAATTCCAAGATACCGGACAAGGTTCGGCGGCGCTTCACGGCGGTCGCCAGAACATCTGGTAGATCGTTTGTATGGGGCTCAGAATGAGTGTTTCTGTTTTGGTGACCGGTGGCGGCGGGTTTATCGGAACTTGGGTGCTACGGGAATTATTATCACGGGGTGCGACACCTGTCGTACTCGACCTGCAGAAAAATACCCCCCGATGGCAAAAGATTCTTGGCCCCGCGGCGGATCGAATCGAGTTTGTTTCCGGAAGCTTGCTGGATCGACCGTTGCTGGCAAAAATCATGGACGATTTTCCGATTTCGCACATCATTCATCTCGCCGCACTTTTGACCCCTGATTGCCAACAGGATCCCTTCAAAGGAGCGGAAGTCAATATCCTGGGAAGTATGGCGCTCATGGAACTCGCACGCATTCATGCAGGGCGAATTCGTGGTATTTCGTACGCCAGCTCCTATGCGGTTTACGGTCCGGAGATCGATGATCAAGCACTCGGCTTGAAGTCCGCTGAAAACCGCCCACCGTCGTTCTACGGTGCGTTTAAAATGTCTTTTGATTTGATGGCCGAGCAATACTGGCGGCATTTTCGCATCGCATCGGTTGGAATCAGGCCCCACGTCGCGTATGGACCTGAAAGAACGGTCGGGTTGACCGCAGGGCCTTCCCAAGCGGCTCGGGCTGCCGCCTGCGGAGAACCCTATGTTATCAACTACCGGGGGCGAGTCGGCTATGACTACGTTGAAGATGTCGCACTCGCATTTGTCCGCTCCGCCTTGGAGACCCCGGCAGGCTGGGCCGTGGTTGACCTCCCCAGTCATCTGGCGTCAACCGAAGAAGTGGTCGAGGTGATTGATCAGGTCGTACCTGGATCGGGGTCGCAGATTACGATCAATGGCCCGGAAATCCCGTCGAATATTCCCCCCAAACCGAACTTTATCTCGACACTCTTTCCTGACTGGTCTCCTGTCACGCTGGAGCAAGGGATCCGCAAAACCGTTGAATTTTACCGAAAGCAAAAATCCTGATGAGCCATGATCAGACTGCAAAACCGATTTCCCTCACGGCCTTGAAGGCGTTCTGTATCGAAGCGCTGACGCGAGTTGGAATGTCGCCTGTCGATGCGGAAACGACCGCCGATGCACTGGTGACCACCGATGCGATGGGAGTCTTTACGCATGGAACAAAACTCTTGGCAGGATACCTGAATAAACTCAAAGGGGGCGGTTATCGTGCGGCCGCAGTTCCACGAATCGAACGTGAGGGACTTGGGTGGGCGTTGATTGACGGGGAATCGGCACTAGGGCAAGTCGGAAGTCACTTCGCGATGCAAACCGCGATGGCCAAAGCGAGGAATGTGGGAATCGCTTATGTCGGTTTGCGAAATACCGGGCATATTGGTGCTGCGGGCTATTATGCAGCCACGGCAGCGCGGGCCGGTTTCATCGGTATGGTGACCGGGAACGATATTCCCAGTGTTGCGGCGCCTGGATCCAGCGGAGCGGTTCTCGGTAGCAACCCCATTGCCTATGGAATTCCTGTTGGTAATCGTGATCCGATCGTGCTGGATATGGCAACCGCCGCTGTCGCGGGTGGTAAGATTTATGCCGCACTTTCGCGGGGCGAGCCAATCCCTTCGTCGTGGCTGATTGACTCGCAAGGTCAACCGACATCAGATGGAACCCTTTACCCGGATCGAGCCGCACTGGCACCGATGGCGGGACACAAAGGATATGGCTTTGGACTGTGGTGCGAGATTCTTTCAGCGATCCTTCCCGGTGGAAATATGACCTGGCAGGTTGGCAGCTGGATTTTTGACGACGCCTCGAAGCCCTCGTTCCACAATGCCGCATTCATCGCGATCGATATTTCTGCCATGGGACCGCCCGAGCAATTTGAAAAACGCCTGCAGCGCCTGATCGACGAAATTCACGCTACCAAAACGGCACCAGGAATCAAACGTGTGCTGCTACCGGGTGAACGCGAATGGGAGCTTCATCGCCATTCTCAAACCGCTGGTATCCTGTTGCCTGCAGATGTCCTGGAAAAGCTGGGGCAAGCCGCCAAACACGCAGGAATCGCCTCGCCCATTCCTGCATAAGCGGAAACAAGGTCCGCAAAGGATCCCGCATGGATTCCACAAAGCTTTTTTTGCGGCGCGAATCTGGCAAATTCCGCCAGCAAAATATGTCCATTCTAACCCCCTCCAACGCACGCCAATCGGCGATGGAGGGGCGATCGTCTTACTCGCCAGACCGGAAATAAATGGTTTGGATTCAGGCTGCAGCAGCGTCACGCATTATTTGGCCGATGTTGTTGCCGCCGTTGACGTGGGGATGGCGACTCCAGACCGGTCACAAACGCGTAATTGAAAGCTCCAAGCCTGGGCCCACTCTTCTTTCTGCTCATTCTGGCACACCTTGAGCAGAATCACGTTAGGACCGGGCTTGAATTTGGCGGTGACTTTATACTGATCAAGGAATGTTCCACGGTGGTATTCGTCTCGTGCGAAGATTTGAACTCCATTCACCCAGAGCTTCCAGGCATTGGGGGTCCCCAGCCGGATTTCCAGATCGCGGGCTTGATCCGAGACAAATGTGGTTGTTGCATAGGTGACTGCCCCTTTGAAAGGCTCGGTTTTTTTCGCGATATCAAACGTACCATACTCGTCCTCGGTGGCAAACGGCTTCCACTCGATCTCGCCAGACTTGCCTGCATACTTCCCCTTCAGGTTCACTTCCTTCTCGGGCGGGTAAGCGACTTCGAATCCTTTTAGCCCGACGTTGTCGAACGGGCCAATCAGATTCCATTCAGTGAGGAATCCAAAGTGCTTTTGCAGGTCAACCGTTTCACCGAGCTCGCGGAGCGGTTTCACGATCGCTTTGACTTGATCATCATCAATCGCACCACTGAGGGCTTGACGCAGAAGTTTTGCTTCCGCTTCCTTCTCGTTTGCATCATGTGCTGTTGTTGCCTGGGTCATCAGCCGCTCGACCGCATCCCGGCGAAACTCAGGGCTTGCATCATTGAGCATGCCTGGGATCAGTCGATCGCTGGCCGTGGCGTCAACTTTGATCAACCACTCGTAGGCGAGACGACGGGCTTCAGGCGAACGGTCCGTGTCTTTGACAAAGGACTCCAGCGCCGCCGCAGGAAGTTTCCCCGTCTTTTTCAAAGCACGATCGGCGACGGTATCGACGGTAGAACGGAGCCAATTGACCGCCAGCGGACTGGCCCCCTCAAAACTCTTCAGCAACAACGGTAACGATTCAACAGGAGCATTTGCGAGTTCTTTGACTGCGACGATCGCCGCCGCATGTCCCTTACCCTCCGCTCCGACCGACTTGATCGCACGCAGATTTTCGTCCACCGAGGCGGCGCGAAGAGAAAGTCCGAGCGCGAGAAAAGCACTCACACAACAGACCGCAAAACACCGATTCTGGACATGCATTCTCATGAACAACGCTCCTCTGCCCGCAGAACTGGTCGAGCGACAAATTCTGCGAATTGGATTCTCGCGGACTGAATTCTTGTCGGCTTGAAGTGAGCCACACAGCGAATCGATAGACCCTCCCGTGATCCGCAGTCAGATTATAACATCCTTTTGGCAAAAATGACCAACGTTACCGGGGAGAATCTCGCCCCAATTCCGACGAGACGCTCAGGCTAAGTCGAAAACGGAGTTGCTGCGGCGAAAGGGGAATTGCAATTGATCTGCGCGGGATTGCAGAAATGGGAATGGTTCGTCAGAGTCTAAGAACTTGTACCTTGAGAGACGATCCGATTGATCTTGTTTTTGGGGTTGTGTGATGAGGTGTTGGATTCCTTGTTTGGCGATGATCATCACATTGCTGGCGACATCGTTCCACAATGCCGCAGAGCCCACCCCGGTAGATCTGGAATTTTTTGAAACAAAAGTCCGGCCGCTCCTCCATGAACACTGCTTTTCTTGCCACAGCGTGCAAGCGAAATCGGTGAAAGGGGGGTTGCGACTCGACTCGCGAATGGCGGCGATTCGTGGGGGCGAGTCGGGCGCAGCGGTTGTGGTTGGCCAGCCGAATGAGAGTCGTTTGATTCAGGCGATTCGCTGGCAGTCCCTTGAAATGCCCCCCAATGGCAAGCTGCGCGAAGACCAGATTGAAACACTGATCCAATGGATTCAAAGGGGAGCCCCCTGGCCAGAGTCCCAGGAACCCGATTCGGCCCTCAGCGAAAAAACCTACGATTGGCCTCAGCTTCAGCAACAACATTGGGCCTGGCGACCGATCGTGTCACCCGAAGTGCCGAAAGTTCAGGACACAACCTGGCCGCAGAATGAGATTGATCGGTTCCTACTGGCGAAGATCGAAGCGGTCGGACTGCACCCCAATCCACCAGCCCAACCTCGTGCTTTGTTGCGGCGAATCAGGATCGATTTGACCGGCCTTCCACCCTCAACCGCAGAAGTTCAGCATTTTTTAATCGCGTTCGCCGACAATCGTAAGCAGGCTGTCTCGGACTTGGTTGATCGACTGCTCCGTTCACCCGAGTACGGCGAGCGATGGGGACGACACTGGCTCGATGTCGCCAGATATAGCGATCTTGACAACGCCGCCATGCCCAACGCTTGGCGCTACCGTGATTGGGTCGTCTCGGCGCTCAACCGGGATCTTCCTTTCGACGAATTTGTCAGGGGACAAATTGCCGGGGATCTGATTAATCCTGACCTGACCGTCGCAACCGGCTTTTTGGCATTGGGCCCGACCTATATTTCCGACGGAGGCGATCCGGATGCCACGGCGCAAGCGCGATCAGAAACGCTGGATGATCGCGTTGACACCGTCACGCGCGGATTGATGGGATTAACGGTTGCCTGCTGTCGGTGCCATGACCATCGGTTCGACCCCTTTCCACAGCTGGATTATTATTCGCTCGCAGGAATCTTTAATAACACCCAAAATCGTGATGTCCCCCAGGGAAAGCGGGAATCTATTGAGGCTTGGGATCTGGCAGAAAAAGCAATTCGCGATCTCGAAAAGCAAATCGTTGAGACCAAAGCCCGGATCGCCAACGAAAAACGGGAACCAACCCCCGACGAAAAAAGCCAACTGGAATCTGGCGAGCCCGAACTGGAGCGACTCAAAAAAAATCTCCCCCCCAAATATGACCTCGTTCACGCCATTGCGGATATCGGGAACGCAGACATGACACTGGCGATTCGTGGCAATCTGAGAAGACCCGGTCCCTCTGCCCCGCGGCGATTCCTGAGGATTCTCGGGGGTGCGGAAACACCTCTGTTTCAACGGGGGAGTGGGCGACTGGATCTGGCCGAGGCACTCACCTCTGCCACCAATCCCCTCACCGCACGCGTGATGGTCAATCGTGTTTGGCAACAGCATTTTGGGCTGGGTCTGGTTCGTACACCCAGTAATTTTGGTCTCTTAGGAGAAAAACCAACCCACCCGGAATTACTGGACTGGCTTGCATCCCGGTTTCAGGGGAAAGAGGCGGCCGATTTCGGCTGGTCACTGAAAAAACTGCATCGAACCATTCTGCTTTCATCCGCTTATCAAATGGCCAGTTCCCCCAATCCGCAGGCGATGGAAAAGGATGGCGACAACCGTCTGGTCTGGCGCATGAACCCCCGGCGGCTGGATGTCGAATCGTGGCGGGATTCGATTCTGACATTCACCGGCGAGTTAGAGGGGGTCATCGGTGGGCCACCGATCGATGATATCGGTGCCAGTTCTCGCCGTACCTTATATGCTGCGGTCAGCCGAAATGGCGATCGGTTTTCTTCAGATGGTTTTCTGCGTCTGTTTGATTTTCCCGTGCCACGCGCGACAAGTGAGGGGCGAACGTCGAGTGTTGTTCCGCAGCAGTCGTTGTTCCTGATGAACAGTCCTTTTATGGCTGAGCGAGCGAAACGACTCGCAACGCGGTTACACCGCGAGGCAAATACAGAGTCCGCGCGAATCCGCCTGGCATACGAATTGTTGTTTGCCAGGCCGGTGACCACGGAAGAAGAAGAAGTCGGCCTCGACTTCCTGCAATCCAAATCGGCCTCGACCAGCCCCCTTTCCCTCTGGGAACAGTACGCACAGGTACTGCTGAGCGCCAGTGAAGTCATGTACGTTGAATGACATACCAGTCCGAAAATCATGAGCAAAAGCGTCGGCAGTTTGACTGATTCAAAGGAAAAACCATGTTTCACCGCGACCCGAATCCCGTAGTGACCCGGCGGCAGCTGTTATCCCGACTCGGTTCGGGCTTTGGGACCTTGAGTCTGGCCGGATTGCTGGCTGACGAGGGAATGCTGTGCGCAAACGAGACGGCGGACCAGACGGGGATGGTGGTTTCGCCACTGGCCCCCAGGCCGCAACATTTTCCTGCGAAAGCCAAACACATTATCCAATTGTTCATGCCCGGTGGTCCTTCGCAGGTCGACACCTTCGATTACAAGCCGCAGATTGCACAATTTGCTGGGCAGCGTCCTTCCGAAGTCGATCGTAAGTCGCTTCGCAACACAAAAAACGGATTATTTCCCTCGCCATTTGCCTTCAAACAGTATGGACAATCCGGCAAGTGGGTGAGTGATCTGTTTACCAAGGTCGCTCAACATGTCGACGATCTCTGTTTTATTCACTCGATGCACACGGATATTCCCGAGCATGCGGGTGCGATGATGATGATGAATGTGGGCCATTTACAGCCCAATCGCCCCAGCATGGGAGCTTGGCTGACTTATGGATTAGGAACCGAAAATCAAAATTTGCCCGGATTCGTTGCACTTTCACCGCGAGCCCAGCCGCGAGGAGGAATGGCCAATTGGGGAAACAGTTTCCTGCCAGGGGCTTACTCGGGAGTTTATGCCAACATTGCGGAAATGAAACCAGAATCGGTGATGCGAGACTTGCAGAACCGGTTCGTTTCCACTGAAGACCAGCACCGGCAGTTTGGTTTGTTGAGTCGATTAAATCGGATTCATTCCGAACGGCAACATCATGATCCCGCGCTGGAGTCACGGCTCGCCGCGATGGAGATGGCCTTTCGGATGCAGGGCTCGGTCCCCGAGGCATTTGATATCACAGGCGAAACAAAGGAAACGCTCGAAATGTACGGCGATAGCGAGTACGCCAAAGGTTGTCTGCTGGCCCGGCGTTTGATTGAACGGGGGGTCCGGATGGTCCAGGTTTCCTTGTCAATCGATGGTTACGATATCGCCTGGGATACGGGACACGACGATATTGAAGGGGGTCACGCGCGTTTGGCTAAGGCCTGTGATCAGGGGATCGCGGCACTGATCACCGATTTAAAACAACGTGGATTGTTCGAGGAAACCTTGATTATTTGGGGTGGCGAGTTTGGACGAGCACCGACATCTGAAGGGGCAAAAGGACGCGACCACGATCACTACGGGTTCACGCACTGGTTGGCCGGTGGGGGTGTGAAACGAGGATTCAGTTACGGTGCAACCGATTCGTTTGGATTGAGTGCCGTAGAAAATCGTGTCCATGTTCACGATCTCCATGCCACAATCCTGCACCTGATGGGATTGAACCATGAACGTTTGACTTACCGGTATTCGGGGCGGGACTTTCGGCTCACGGATGTTCATGGTCACGTCGTCGATGCCATTCTCGCCTGATTTTTATGGATGAACCGAACCTGCCGAATTGTCCGGGATCAAACGAAGAGATTAGCGGGCGGTATAACCTCCATCGGCCATGAGCAGCGACCCTGTAACGAACGAGGCCTCGTCCGACGCCAAGAACAGAATTGGATAGGCGATTTCGCGGGGCTCTGCAATCCGCTTCAGTAGATGAGCCCCGCCCCATTCGGCGTCGGCATCGGCAGCTTGCCGGTCCATCCCCCCCTCCGATGTGATTCGCTCGACAATCTGGGTCCAGACCGCACCTGGCCCAACCGCATTCACGCGAATGCGATCGACCGCCAGATCCATGGCCATGCAACGCGTCATATTGGCGATTGCCGCCTTGGTTGCATTGTAAGTGACCATTTGCGGCTGAGCGATGACGCTCGAAATCGAGGCGAGATTGACGATCGCACCCCCCCCGCTGCGGCGCATCACGGGGACGCAATACTTTGCGCAGAGCGCCGGACCAATGACGTTGACATTCAGGATTTCATGCCACTCTTCCACCGTGGCATCAATTCCCTTCAGTACAAAAACAGCCGCATTATTCACAAGAATGTCGATACGACCAAACTCGTTTTCTGCCGCTGAGACCATCGCCTGAATGCTGGCTTCGTTCGCGACATCGGTCTGGATAAACAAAGCGCGTCCACCACGATTGAGAATCGCTTGAGCCACTTCACGCCCAGTGACTTCATTTCGTTCCGCCACAATCACTGCGGCACCCTGTTCGGCAAATAACTCGCAGGTTGCTCGACCAATTCCCGCTCCCCCACCCGTGATCACCGCAACCTTGTTTTTCAAACGATCCATGAAATGTTGCCTTGCTCAGAAGAGGGGACCTGAAAACGAGAAAATTGCCGATTTTCTTTTTCACGAATCTGATTGGTGAGACGGATTTTGATTCCACTGGCAGTTGATCGAAAAATCGACCAGGTACGCGGAATAGCAATGTCACCACAAGATCAGGATACCATGTGGATCACTTTGATTTGGCGAGATCAACAAAGAGAATCATCGAAGGATTGCCAACGGGTGTGAAATGCCCGGTGAACTTAAGGCCACCGGTTTTCTGATCGACCTGGAAGACGGCGATATTGTCGGCTCGCTGATTGCACGAGTAGAGAAAATTCCCGGTCGGATCAAAATCAAAACTGCGGGGATAATTCCCCCGCGTCCATTCGTCCGCAACAAAGGTCAACTCGCCAGTTGCTCCGATTGAAAAAATTCCGATACTATCGTGAAGACGATTTCCAGCATACAGAAATTTTCCATCGGCGGAGACGAGAATCTCGGAACAGAAATTACTTCCTGTATATCCTGGTGGTAACGACGAAATGGTTTGGCGTGAAGTCAATCGACCTGATGTCTTGTCGAAATCAAACAGGACAACCGTCGAACCTTCTTCCTGGATTGAGTAGAACCAGCGACCATTCGGATGAAAATGAAAATGTCGTGGCCCGTCTCCTGCAGGAAGAGTTACAGAAGGGGGATCGTTGGCAAATAGTTTTCCGCTTTGAGTATCAAGTTTCCAGACAAAAATTTGATCAAGCCCTAGATCGACATGAAGCACGAATTGCCCTGTCGGATCCGCTTGAATCATGTGCGCATGTGTTCGATCGTGACCGCTAAAAGCGAAGCTTCCCTCGGGGGCATGCACGGCTTGGGTAGGTCCAAGTGTTCCCTGATCTTGCTTGATATCTGATGCTTTTCCGATTTTTCCGTCAGCCAGAATTGGTAATACTGAGACCGAACCACCGAAGTAATTAGCGACGAGCAGAAATCGACCCGAGGGGTGAATGCTGACGTACGTCGGCCCAGCCCCTCCAGAAGG
This sequence comes from Schlesneria paludicola DSM 18645, assembly GCA_945869955.1. Taxonomy (GTDB): domain Bacteria; phylum Planctomycetota; class Planctomycetia; order Planctomycetales; family Planctomycetaceae; genus Schlesneria; species Schlesneria paludicola_B. Next base: position 27,183 of record CAMBQP010000003.1, on the reverse strand, counting down.
AACCGTGTTGAGCAACTCAAGCTGCCCATTCGTTCGATTGATCGCAAACGCACTGACTGTTCCCTCTTTGTCCTCTCCGACTCGATCAGTCTCGTTGGCCGAATAGAGGCGGTTGCCCGCCACATTGACCGCCAGACAACTGGGACTGGTCCCTAACTCGAATGTTCCGGCGGGGGTCATCGCACCGGTCGTTCGATTAACCTGAAAAATATGGATTCCTCGTCCGTTCCCAGGAGGGAGATCAACCTGTGTTGGCAAAACATCCTTGAGCGGTGAACTGAACGTTCCCACGTAGGCCAAAAGCGGCCCCTTCGGCTGATCTGCCGGTGCGATTTCGTCTGCCTTAACATTCAGCAAAGGGAACGCCAACGGAACGACTCCCATGGATGCAAGCGAACTCATGAGGAATGAGCGACGGGAAGATTCAGTTGGCGTCATAGCTAAACTGTCCAAAATGTCAGAAAAGATCACCGCAATTGCAAGAGTCTGCTGCGGTTGGATTGGAGAGTACGATCACCGCACCAACCGCGTTGCATTTTATGAAAGACGGTGCTTTCTCAAAAGACTCGATCTGCCAGCACTTACTTGACCTGAATGGCCTGTACATGCTTGATCGCTTCAATCGCGGCATCGGCACCGCCGACTTCGCTCAGGAACTTAGCGGTTGCGTGCAGCATGGCCAGATCCACGCGATGCCCACCCGCTGACGTGACCACGCTTGAAAGGGACTTTCTCACGCCGACTTTGCGACCACGGTTCGAAGCAGGATTCATCCCCAGCTTTTTCCGCCCCGTATAAAACGCAACAGAGAAGCTATTCTTGTTGATTTTGGCGGTGGGGTATTTTTCCAAAATGGCGTCATTTGCCTCTTTGGCCGATGCATTGGGGTTAGCAGTCAGGATTTCTCGAATTACGGTCGTCATGTTGAAGTGAGCTGGGGCGGATTTCTTGGCCATCGGGGATCTCCATAAAGGGGCTTCTCGTAAAATTAACACAGCAAGCAATGATAAAAGCAAGATAATTCACGAATGTCAAGCGGTAAGCCGACTTAATCGGTGATAAACCGCTAAAATTACGGTTTTACCCTAAAATAATGGGTGGTCGGGTCGATCGAAAACCCTAAGCCCCGCGCTCTACGGGTAATCTTGAGATAAATGGCAGGAATTTGGCGATAGAACTTCTGGCTCGTTCCTGCGAGCGTTGGTGGCCAAAATCCTCTCTTTCCTGATTGGCGTGGGCTGGTTTTCCGCAGAATTCACGTAGGCTTGTTTTCACCGGCGAGTCTTCCATTTGGGTCCATCTCACATCAAAAGACAATCTGGGTGGTCTGGAGAGATCGAATTCGGGTTGATTTATTTTCGCGAGGGCAAGCCATAATCGAACGGGCGACAGAGCATCGCGGGCCGAGCGTGCTGCCACGTTTGATTCAACATGAACTGTAGTTAAACTCATCAATATTCAGTCGGTTGTTCCCGAATTCGCGTCTTTTTCTGATTCGTATTACTTGCGGAACCGGAAGTATTCATCAATCCTTCTCACCAAAATTGGAGGGTGAACTTCGGCTGAGAGAGACCTCTGAGCAGGTGGTATAAGTCGATTTCAATGGCTTTGAATGTCCGAAATCCTAAGGCATTCCCGGTGATCCGCTTTACTTTGCCGTTGAATCCCTCGACGACACTGGACGGGAGTGCGAGTTTTGCGCGAGATCCGTTTAAAATCCGTACGTTTAACTCTGTTTTCGAGACCAAAAAATGGATTTAATTTGAGAGACTGGCCACCAGCCAGTCGCCCGCTCTTTGGTTTTCCGGCAGTGGCTTTGCCATAGAAAGTTCACATACCTATTTTCCAAGGCAAGGCTTCGAACATCCATGCTGATCTCGATACCTGCTTATGCCCGGCGCGCCGCCAAAAGACGATTCATCCAACGACTTCTCAGATACCGTGACTCCCAATGACGCTCGTCGGTCAAACACATCAAACCAACATTGATCTCCGTTTCTGTGGCCGCTTCGTAGTTCTGTGGCGGCTTCGTAGTAAAGACTCGAACGACTCAGTCCCACTAACTCGCATCGACAACCAAGAATTCGTTGGTATGCGCCTGCGTCCATCAACGACAAATGTCGATTGATCCAAAAAATCCGCTCATGACATCATCGATGGCAAGAATCGATGGCAAAACAGAGAGCTTAGCCTTTATGGCTTTCGATCGCTGGCCGCAACGCGATCGGTAAAAAACGCTCTTCGGTAAATCGAATCGAGATCGGCGCAGAGCAATCAAGCCGTGGGTTCCGCCGAGGGGAGGACCATATCGGCCTGCCAGAACCTCGAAAGTTTTTGGATGATTTCGATGAATTTTGTCAGATCGAGCGGTTTGGTGAGAAAGGCTTCGACTTGCAGAGCACCCAGTTGGGCTTGTTCTCCATCACCGGTCATCACAACGACCGGAATGGATTTCAAGTGATCGTCACTCCGAACACTTTCCAGCAGTTCTTGACCATCCATTCCGGGAAGCTTAAGGTCGAGCAGCAGCAGATCAGGACGAGGTGCGAGGGTGTATTTCCCCTGGCGCCGCAGGAAATGCAGTGCCTCCAGGCCGTCGCTGAGCCAAGTCAAGCGGTGCTGAATCTGGCCCCGTGAGAGCGCCCCAATCGCGATCCGGGCAAACATCAGGCTGTCCTCGACCAACAAAATTTCCATTGGCCGGCCAACGGTTTCAGAAGCCATGATTCAGTTCTCGCAAGCAAACGCGTTCCGGGAATTTGCAAAGATCCTGTGTCACCATCTGTGGTCCCTTCTCTGGTCGAAGCAGCCCAGACGGCTGTCAGCAACGTTTTCGCGGGGATTTACTCGGTCACGGGCCTTGGGGCAGGCCAGATGGTGAAAAGAACCAGCCAAGCCACGAGCGGCAACCCACAACAGAGCGCCATCCCAAGATCAAAGGATTTTGTTTGATCAATGTATCGCCCAAAAACCATTTGCAGGGGCGAGGTTGTCACCCAGGCAATCGTACCAAGCAACCCGGAAACTTTTCCCAGATGTTGCGACGAAACCTCTTGAGCAAACGAGTAATAGCAAGGGAAGAGGCCCAGTGAACCAAATGCGACCATCATCAACACGGCAAACAGGCGATCTCCAGCGGGAAGCCAGGGAATCAGTCCGCCAGTGGCGACCAGCGCGGCGCAAATTCCAAAAGCGATCATGCGCGACCGATGAACACTGATGCCCGACTGAAACAGCAACCGGGTTATCAAGCCGGCGGACAAGCACCCTGCCTCGGTCGCGAGATGATAGAAAAACATGAAACCCAGCATCGATTGTTCGGGGTATCCTCGACCCGTCTGCAGAAATTTCGGCATCCAGGCGCGGAAGAGTTGCCAGCAGGCGTTGATGCAAATCACTGTTACCACCAGTGCCAGAAATTTCCAGGTGAAAATTGCCGAGAAAAACGTCTCACTTTGTTGTTGGGGATCCGGTTCTCCGGGTGCAGATTTTTCGCGTGGCCGGGGGGCCAAATCTTCAGACCGTGTCGAGCAAATCCAAAGTACTGCCCAAATCGAACCCACCGCCGCAATGATCTGAAAGGCGGGACGCCAGCTGCCCGGTACATTGGTCGGGTTACCGTCTTCATTGGTCAGAAAATACATCATGATCAGCGGAGTGATACACGCTCCGATCGCCGTTCCTCCCTGCAGAACACTATTCCCCAGCGTCCGATTTTCCGGTGAAAGGAGTCGTTGCGTCGTAATCAGACCGCAGGGCCAATGGCCTGCTTCAAACAAACCAAGAAACATCCGGCACATTAACAACGCGAAATACGTCTCGACAAATCCGGTGAGAAATCCCATCAAGGACCAGAGCAGCAGCACAATGGGGTAGAGCCAGCGGATGTTGATCCGATCCGCGATGGTGCCGAAAACCATCGCCCCCGAGGCGAATGCCAAGCCGAAAACCATTTCCAGCGCACCGTACTGCGAGTCGTTGATTTTGAATTCGTCGGTGATCCGGACCGAGACCGTCGACAAGGTCTGGCGATCCATGTAGTTGATCGTACTTGCACAGAGCAGCAATCCGCAAATCCACCACGTCCAGAATGATTGCGAGCGGGGCTCTGTTGTCATGCGGCCAATTTCTTGAAAAGAGCTGGGGGGGGAATTCGGCGGCTTAGCGCGTAGCAAAGTTTTCCAGTAGTTTTAGCCCCACCTTTTGACTTTTCTCTGGGTGAAACTGCGTTGCGAACAGGTTACCGCGTGCGACCATCGAGACAAAGGGTATTCCATAGTCCGTTCTGGCTGCAATCACAGACTCGTCCAGGGGGCGAACATAATAGCTATGCACAAAGTAGACCGAAGCTTCTTGCGGAACCCCCTGCAAGAGGGGGCTTTCACCCGTCCGGTTGAGCGTATTCCAGCCCATGTGGGGAACTTTCAGGTCGGCGATGACGGGGAACCGCACGACATCCCCCGCCAAAACGCCCAGTCCCTGCCATTCACCCTCTTCGTGGCTCACATCAAACAGCAACTGCAGTCCCAGACAAATTCCCAGAAAGGGTTTGTCACGACGAATATGTTCACGAATCGGCTCGACCAGTTCCAGACGCTGCAATTCATGGATCGCATCGCGGAAGGCTCCGACCCCAGGGAGGACCAGTTGGTCTGCTGCGGCAATCTGTTCAGGCTGCGTGACAATCTCGGCGGCAATCCCGAGTTTCTCGAACCCCTTTTGGACGCTGCGAAGATTGCCCATGCCATAGTCGACGATTCGGATCATATTCGATGGTTGTCGCAAAAGAAAAAAGTGAGGTTCAGTTCAAGGGACAGGGACACAGGCCAAAGGGATCGGTGAGACTTGTTACCGATCTGGTCGGCCCATGAATCCGACAGGCCCATCGCCACCAAGGTTCAGACTCCAAAGCGACGAGCCAGTTCCACCAGCGTTTTGACCATGTGACCGGTGGCACCTGCTTCGCGATGGGGTTTATTGGATGAAGCAAAGGCTGGGCCGGCGATGTCGAGATGAACCCACGGCTTTTTGCCGACAAAATGCTGCAGGAAGCGTGCGGCGGTGATCGCACCCCCCCAGCGTCCGCCGGTGTTCTTGATATCGCCAATGTCTCCCTTGATCAGGTCTTCGTAAGAATCCCACATCGGCAGTTGCCAGACATCTTCACCCGTCGTTTTCGCCGCAGCGAGGAGGGTATCGCACCAGCGTTGATCGTTGGTGAAGGCTCCCGAGACATCTTCGCCCAATGCCACGACGCAGGCACCCGTCAAAGTGGCGAGATCGACGATTCGATCAACTCCCGCATCCACTGCGTAACTGAGCACATCGGCCAGGACCAGTCGCCCTTCGGCGTCGGTATTTAACACTTCGATGGTGACACCATTCCGGGCGGTGAGGATATCACCCAGCTTGAACGCATTACCACCAATCATGTTTTCGACCAGACCCATGTAGCCCACGACGTTTACGGGGAGATTGAGTCGGGCGATGGCGGTCATGGCACCGAGTACTGTGGCCGCTCCGGCCATATCGCATTTCATGGTCAGCATACCATCGGTCGGCTTTAACGAGAGGCCACCGCTGTCGAAGGTCACCCCCTTTCCCACGAGAGCCAGACGCGGACCGTTGGGGCCTCCCCCATTGTGTTCGACGATCACCATACACGGAGGTTGCGGACTACCCTGTGCCACAGCGAGCAGCGATCCCATGTGCTCCTGCTGGAGTCGTGTCTGATCCAGCATTTCAAAACGCAGGCCAAATTCCTGGGCGACCGCTTCGGCCCGTTTGGCAAATCCCAGCGGCGTGATTTCTTGCGGTGGACGATTGACGAGATCGCGAGTGAGATTGATCGCCTGTCCCATAATTCGCCCAAGTTCGATCGCCGCTTCGGCTTCAGGAGTGTTGGCGGTGATCAGAGTCAGGCTGGTGAAGGGATGGCGACTTCGTTCCGTCCGGAACAGATCCTGCCCCAGTGAACCAATCTGGCCACTGGCGGCGGCCGATGCAATGAATCCTACCGTCGAGACGGCCCCCAGGGGATCGGTGGGAACGAGGATCGCGACCTTCGTGTTGGGTTTATCCGCAATCGCTCGAGTGGCAGTCATCAGCGCTTTATCAATTCGAGCCGTGCTGATTTCTTGGGCTGTTCCCAGTCCAACGAACAGCAGACGAGGGGCTCCAATTCCCACCACGCCACGAAGCATCACCGTGGAGGCGAGTTTTCCGGTCAGGTCGCCGAGGGACTTGAGCCGAGTCAACGTTCCGGACAACGCCTGATCTAACAACGTCAATGGCCCTGTTAGTTCTGCCGATTCGATCACGGGAACGATCAGCCAGTCGGCTTCCACTTGGGTTAAAGGTTTGTCGGTGCGGCGAATCTCCATCGCGTCCGTAGTCCTTCCAGTATCATCAGTTGTAAAAGCGTTTTGCAGCAAGCCTCATCCAATGGCTCAACAACACCTATTCAACGCGAAACTGAGGCATTTCACAAGCCGTCGGGTATCAAGTTTTTTGTGGATCACCGAATGGCATTACGAATTTCCCCACCGAGCCAGACGGATCGAGCCACAAGGAAAATGCCCGATGGGCTCAGTCAATGGGGGGCAGGGGGGAAACGAAGAGATTTGACAGCCCGTGATTGTTCGGTTCCCTTCAGCCAAAACGCGAGGCGCCGTTGCATTTGAAATAAGACCCTCTACTATTGTATGCAGATTCGCGAATGCGAAATGGGGAAGCCTTGGACTAATCGTCGCTGAGGAATCGTTAATGCCATTGCAATCCGACACCATCGCTGGTGATTCCGATCCCGACCAGCGATGGCTGGGGACCGAGGTTTCCAGCCTGTTACCGCTCGCCTGGGAAGAAGTCCAGCGACATCGTTGGATCGAAAGTGAAAAAGCGAAACGAGATTTGGGGCGGGCCGCCGAAGCGGACTGGATCAAGCGATTTTGGTTGCCCTTTTGTCGGTTAAGACGAATCGAGCACATCGAAGGGGTTCGTTGCTGGTTCGAGTTTTCTCGCGACGATTTTGCAAAAATGACGCGACGAATCCTGGAAAATGATTCGTTGGCAATGACCATTCTGGAAATGATGAAACGGGGGCATCGTCCCGTAATCGAAAACCTGGAAGTCATGCTGTGGGCTCTTGATGAGGGACTCCCCATGGAACAGGTGCGAGAGATTCTCGAATCCATCCACATCAATGTTGCAAGACTGGATCCACCTGTCGAGTGGGTTCGATGAGCCCCCCGAGCGGGTACTCCGAACTGTTGATATCAGGGTAAACTCATGGGATGGCACCAGAAACAACTGCTTCTTCCTTCTTTTCGCCGGGGTTTTCATCTGATCACGCCGCAGGTGTTGCGAGCCGTGCCGGAATTGGGGTCCATCCGGATCGGATTACTGCACATCTTTATCCAGCATACGTCGGCCTCGCTTTCGATTAACGAGAACGCCGACCCGGATGTTCCGGTCGATCTGGAGTCGGCATTGAATGCTCTCGTTCCCGAGGGATTTCCGTTTGTACACACGTGCGAGGGGCCAGATGACATGCCGGCTCATGTGAAATCGGCGCTGTTGGGAAGTTCGCTGACCATCCCCATTACCGACGGCCGCCCGGCATTGGGGACCTGGCAGGGGATTTATCTCTGTGAACATCGAAATCATGGTGGACAGCGTTCGCTCATTCTGACGCTGCATGGCGAGATCTGAATTCCCCGGAATTTGTTTTTTTTCGCAACTTTCTCACTGCATGAGTGTTCAGACAGATTGAGCCCCGCCGTCTGCGGGGCGAGATCTGTAAATTTTTGCCAAATCGTGGTGAAAAAGTGGAAATCCGCGGCGGTTTCCAGTGTTCCGCTGTGACCCTTGGTGAAGGAGGGAAACATGTTGTCAGTGGGCCAGGTCGAACAGCAGCAGTATTTCCGTGGAATGATCCCGTTTTTTTCGTGGGCGATGCTGATCTGCGGGGGAACCGCAGCATTGGTCTGGGGGCACCCAGGACATTCACATTTTGCGGTCAAGGAACACCAACCGGACGAGGACCAGGAAGAAGAAGAGGTGATGATGCTGGGACTGCCTCTGGAGGCGGAAGATTTTCCACGGCTGCTGGCGATGCTGGACCCCCAGGAATCACGTTCCGATCCGAACGATGCCCCTGAAATGGCGCGGGCATTCGAAGCATTCGTCAAATCCAGAGGGATTCAAACTCGCTGGAACGAGCGATTCTTTTTTGTGGAATCGCGAGGGATTCCTGATCATCGCATGATGGTGGGAATCACTGCTTGGCAACAGCAAGTTCCGCTCCCACAACCCTATACGGGTGAAAACTCTTGGCAAATTCCGCTGCATCCCGTCCCTGCGAAAAAACCTCTATCGGCCAAGAACCGGTTTTTACGCGGTGCCATTGCGATAGCCGCGAATGGGGTTCCGATCTTCAATCCGTTGAATAATCGAGGGGACGATGCATATTTGTTCGGCGAACTCGATGAATTTGGTGGTCACTGCGGACGAGCCGATGACTACCACTATCACATCGCTCCGGTCCATCTCGAAAAAACCATTGGGAAAGGGTTGCCGATCGCTTATGCCCTGGATGGTTATCCGATCTACGGCTATGAAGAACCCGATGGATCAAAGGTCAAAGGCCTGGATACGTTCAATGGTCATCAGGATGCCAACGGGAACTATCATTATCATGCGACCAAAACCTATCCCTATCTGAATGGCGGGTTTCATGGTGAAGTGACCGAGCGGGGTGGTCAGGTTGATCCTCAGCCTCGAGCCGAACCGGTCCGTCCGGATGGTCGTCCGCTGCGGGATGCGAAGATCACCGATTTTGTCGAGAGTCAACCGGGTTCTTATGTGCTCACTTACGAGTTACGTGGCAAAAAGGGGACTGTATCGTATGCCGTGGCTGCGGATGGGGGGACTAAGTTCACGTTCATTGATCCCGAGGGGGTCACGAAAAGTGAAACGTATCCTGCCAACCGACGCGGTGGTGTCCGAAATGACCGACGCGATCCTCCACCACGTCCCGATGCACCTCCCCCTCGAAGAGAAAATCGGCGGCCCGAGGGTGCTCCGCCGCAAGCAACAGCGACCAAACGTCGGACGGATTTGCCCGAGTTGCAGGTGACAAGTGCCGCGATCGATGCACAGGGAAGACTGTTAGCAGAATACACCTGCGATGGGGCCAGTGCATCCCCCCCGGTCGAATGGACCGGAGCCCCGGCCGGAACAAAATCGTTTGCAGTCAGTCTCTGGCATACCGCTCCAGACCAGGAAAAATCTTATTGGGTTGTTTATGACATTCCTGCAGATGCGACAAAAATTGCCCGGAACTCGAAAAATGTCGGAACGGTTGGCCTGAATGATAAACGACGAGCGACTTATGATCCGATGTGCTCGAAAGGCCCCGGCGTCAAAACCTATCACTTGACCATTTACGCCTTATCAGGACCGCCGAATTTGACTGCGGATCAGGCGACTCGTGCCAACTTGTTAACGGCCATCAAAACGCTGACGATTGCCGAAGGAACACTCGATTTCACCTACGAACGAAAGAAGTAACTTGAACATGCTGTTTCGACTCTCCTCGATGTGCATTCTCTCACTGGTGGCGTTACTCTTTGCGGCGCACTCCGCTAAGGCTGGCGACACTCAGGGTGCCGATTGGGTGCAGTTTCGTGGTCCCCGTAGTACCGGGGTCAGTACCGCTGCTCATCTGCCGTTAACGTGGAGTGAAACGGAAAACCTGCGGTGGAAAGCGGAATTGCCAGGAGCGGGTGCTTCCAGCCCGATTGTGTTGGGTGATCGAATTTTTGTCACGTGTTATTCCGGCTATGGTCTCCCCAAATCGAATGGGGGTGATATGAAATCCTTGCAGCGACAGATCGTCTGTATCAGCCGGGATTCGGGTCAGACGCTCTGGGCCAACACGGTGGCAGGTGAATTGCCCGAGGATCAGTATCAGGGTTATCTTTCCGAGCATGGCTATGCCAGTGGGACCCCCGTCACCGATGGTGAACGAGTTTATTGTTTCTTCGGCAAAAGTGGTGTGGTTGCGTATGATCTGGAGGGAAAACCGCTCTGGAAAAGTGGCGTCGGAAAAGAATCCAGCAATCGCCGCTGGGGATCCGGAGCGAGTCTGATCCTGTACAAAAACATGGTGATCGTGAATGCCTCGGAAGAGAGTCAGTCGCTCAGGGCTCTTGATCAGAAGACAGGCAAAGAGGTCTGGAAAGCAGCAGGGGCAGCCATGGAACTGGCGTATGGGACACCGGCGCTTATCGAGTTAGCGAGCGGCCGAACCGATTTGGTGGTTGCGGTTCCTGGCGAAACGTGGGGTCTGAATCCGGATACCGGAAAAATTCGCTGGTTTGAGGAACATACGCTGACTGGTAATATCTGTCCCAGTATCGTTGCGGATGGCGAGTCCGTCTATGTTTTTGGCGGCTTTCGTTCTGCGGGAAGCCTGTCGCTACGTCTGAACGGCAGCACCGACGCCAAGAAGCCACAGGTCTTGTGGACCAGTCGGAATAGTTCGTATGTCGCAACCCCCGCGCTGTTTGAAGGCCATTTGTATTGGGTTGATGATCGTGGTCAGGCGTTTTGTATCAATGCCAAGACAGGAGAACCTGTTTATCGCGAACGAGTGACCGGGTTGGATGCCGGTGGCCGACCGGTCTATGCCTCACCCATCGTGGCGGATGGAAAGATATACATTCCGAGCCGCTGGAATGGGGTGCTGGTGCTTGCCGCAAAACCGAAGTATGAAGTCTTGGCACAGAATCGGTTCGCCTCGGACGAAAGTGATTTTAACGCCACTCCCGCGATCTGTGGTCGCGACGTGATTTTGCGATCGAATCGATTTCTTTATTGTGTCAGCGAGTCAAAGCCCCGGTGACACAGCTTGGGATTGGTGTGGTGCAAGGCAGAATGGGATTGATGCAGAACGAATTGTGGTTGACCGAGTTTCGGAAGGTTTGATTCCCGCCGAGCTCTGCCGGAAACAATGGCGGATGCCGTGGAATCTTCAACGTTGACTTTGAAAGGCAATAACGATGAAACGAACAATGTGGGGACTGGCTGCCGTGGTTGTTGCGGGGGCAACGCTGGTGATGGCGCAACCGCCGATTCCCCCCGGACCACCGGGGGCACCCGGCCAAGGAGGACCGGGAGGACCGGGAGGACCGGGAGGACGCAGGCCCAACCCCGTGATCGAAGCCCTGGATACCGATCATGACGGAGAAATTTCTGCCGAAGAATTAAAAAGTGCGACCGCTTCGTTAAACGCTCTCGACAAGAACAAAGATGGAAAACTGACCGAGGACGAGTTTCGTCCGCAAGGTGGTCCCGGTGGTCCCGGTGGTCCCGGTGGTGGGCCCGGTGGTGGTCGTCAGGGAGGCGGCGGACCGGGTGGACCGGATGGTGGACCAGGCGGACCGGGCGGACCGGGTCGAGGTCGTCAGGGGGGCGGTGGACCGGGTGGACCTGGGGGTGGCGCACCAGGGGGAGGTCGCGGCCGTGGTGGGGAAGCAGGTCCGCCTGAAGGGGGGCCTCCTGGTGGCATTCGAGGTGCTCGTGGCCCAGGTGCTCCGGGTGGACCAGGCGGTCCGGGGAGAGGACCAGGTGGACCTGAGGGTGGGGGAACGGTGAACCCAGAGCGGATGTTGAATCACGCGTTAGAATTTGACGCGGACAAAGATGGAAAGCTCGATAAAGACGAACTGCAAAAATTTATTGATGACTTCGTTAAGCGCCATCCAGGACAGGAAGGCCCAGGTGGGCCGGGCGGACCCGGTGGTGAAGGCCCAGGAGTTCGCGGGCCACGGGGTGGTGCAGGGGGGCCTCCCGGAGGTGGTCGTCAAAATGAGGGTGGTGACCGTCCCGAACGGCCACGTCGACCTGATTGAGTCGGATGGTCTGGGATGAACAGTGCGGATGAGCTCTGATCGCCATCCGCACTTTTTGTAAAGAACGGGCGGGGATGACTGCGGGGAACTGTCCAGTGCGTTTTGTTCAAATTCGATCTGTGACCGCCGTGATCTTGCTCCTGATCGCACCGGGGTCTGTTTGGGGGCAGACGGTTTCATCGGCGAAAACCCAGTCCCCTCCGCACCTCCTCGTCCTGCTTGCCGATGATCTGGGCTGGGGAGATCTGGGTCTGCATGGCGGCGCTGCGAGGACGCCGAATATCGATCGAATCGCGGTCGAGGGAGTCGAGTTGCTACGGTATTACACTTATCCGGTTTGCAGTCCGACTCGTGCCGCCATTCTCACTGGGCAGATGCCACGTCGGTATGGGATCGCCAGTCCCCTGCAGCCGCGCGATGCGGGACTCCCCGCAGGGCTACCTACGTTACCTCGCACACTCCAGTCTGCGGGCTATCAGACGATGCTGGTCGGCAAGTGGCATCTCGGAAGTACCAGCCATCCCAATCGCACGGGCTTCGATCATTTTTTTGGATTTCTGGGGGCCGAAATTGATTATCATCGTCATACGGCCCGCAACGGTCAGGTCGATTGGCAACGGAATGGAAACTCAATTCGGGAAGCAGGGTATTCGACATTCCTGTTGGCGGATGAAGCGGTTCGTCTGATCCAACATCGGGATTCCCAGCGACCGTTCTATCTGCAGGTTGCCTTCAACGCTCCCCATTTCCCACTGGCTGCCCCACCCGAGTACGAGGCCAAATATCGAAATCATCGGGGGGAAAATATCACTCGCTTGGCCATGCTTGACGCTTTGGACGATGCCATCGGTCGGATCCTCGAAACCTTGGATGAAGAAGGTCTGCGGCGGAATACGCTTGTCGTCTTTCTTTCGGACAATGGTGCCGATCAGTCGGGACGGAACGGACCGTTTCGGGGCGCAAAGGGCTCGACCTTTGAAGGAGGGATTCATGTCCCCTGCTTGCTGCGCTGGCCAGCAGAACTCGATCCCGGCACATCGAGTCAGCAACCGATGACGGCTCAGGATCTTTTTCCGACACTCACCGCGGCCGTCGGTTTACCCTGGAACGAATCGCTGAAAATCGATGGGAAAAACTTGTGGGACCCCATTCGAGGGGGGACGGTTCAGGATCGAGGGCCCTTTCTGATTTCCGCTGCGAATTCGGCGTTGTTTGATGGTGACTGGAAATTCATCGAGACCGCAGCAGGAAAGAATTTTTTGTTCAATCTTCGGAATGATCCAGGTGAAACCTCTGATCGCCTGCAGGACGAACCGGTGATCGCCGAACGTCTGCAGGCGGCCATGCAGCAACGGACCCGAGAATTTCCACCCATGCAAAAGCGAGGCCCTCCTGCACGCCCGCAAAGATGACCGCTGGCAATGGTAATGGAAACCCGATGCGGAAACCCAATTGGCATTTGCTGGTCAGACGAAAATCGATCAAGATGACGTGGTAATCTCGGTTTCAGAGTGTTTCCCGTAGTGAAGGTCGATGATGATGAAAAACGGACTTTTTGTTCTGCTGCTGGTGCTGTCTGGAGCGATGGCTGGTGTTTTGCCAGTTCAGGCTGATGAAGTCCCTGCGATTCCCGTGCGGATCGGGAAACTTCCCGCCGCTCGTGTTCTGTATCTGGGCAACAGTATTACGCTGCATGGCCCCGCCCCGGCGATTGGCTGGACTGGCACCTGGGGTATGGCAGCGAGTGCGAAAGAAAAGGATTATGTCTCGCTACTGACTGCAGATCTCGCCAAGGCTGCAGGAACCCGACCCGAGATTCAGGTGAGAAATATCGCCGATTTTGAACGAGGACATGTTACGTTCGACATCGCAAAAGAGTTCAAAGCCGAACTTGCTTTTGCCCCCCGATATTGTCATTTTAGCCATTGGTGAAAACGTCGCCGAACTGACCACCGACCAGGCCAAAGCCGAGTATGCCGCCGCTTACTTGAAGCTGATCGAAACCTTTCGGCAAGCGGGGAAACCGACCATCTTTGTCCGAAGTTGTTTCTGGCCAAACCCGACCAAGGACGAGATCATGCGCAATGCCGCCACAGTGGGGGGAGCGGTTTTCGTAGACATTGCCAAACTCGGTTCCGATGAAACGAATGCAGCGCGTGCCGAGCGAAAAATTGAACATGCAGGAGTGGCCGGACATCCCGGCGACAAGGGTATGCGCGCGATCGCGGACGCGCTGTTTATCGCAATTCAACAACAGGCTGGATTGACCGTAAAGTCCGAATGATTTGGTGACTCCGCCGGAATGAACCTATGATCCGGGCGGCATCACCTGATGAGTACGAGCGAGAATTTTTGTTTGACGAAACGCATTCACAATGTGGTTGGTTTTTGCACTTGGAAATGGAAATCAGATATCGTGAATACGATGCAAGCCCTGGTGAAAGAGCATTCCGGCCCCGGCCTCACCTTGAAACGGGTTCCCGTCCCCGGAATTGGGATCAATGATGTCTTGATTCGTGTCGATCGAACGGGGATCTGTGGAACCGATGTCCACATTTACAAGTGGGATGCGTGGGCTCAAAAAACGATTCCCGTCCCGATGGTGGTCGGTCATGAATTTGTCGGCGAAATCGTCGAGGTTGGTTCCAATGTCACCGACTTCCATCCGGGTGAAGTGGTCAGTGGTGAAGGACATGTGGTTTGTGGTCGTTGTCGAAACTGTCTCGCCGGACGACGCCATCTCTGCAAAGATACCAAAGGGGTCGGCGTCAATCGGGCTGGGGCATTTGCTGAATACCTTTCGCTCCCCATGACGAATGTTTGGCATCATCGTCACGATATCGATCGGGATGTGGCCTCAATTTTTGATCCCTTTGGGAATGCCGTGCATACCGCCTTATCGTTTCCCGTCCTTGGTGAAGATGTCCTCATCACTGGAGCGGGCCCGATTGGCATCATGGCCGCTGCGGTGGTCAAGCATGCCGGCGCACGGTACGTGGTCATCACCGATGTCAACGAATACCGTCTCGACCTGGCGCGAAAAATGGGGGCAACCGTGGCTCTGAATGTTACCGAGGGAAATCTGGCTGATGTTCAACAACAACTGGGAATGAAAGAGGGCTTTGATGTCGGGTTGGAGATGTCAGGGAACCCTTCTGCTTTTCGTGAATTGTTGTCGAATATGGCACACGGCGGGAAAATTGCGATGCTTGGAATCCCGTCAGAGCAGATCGCGATCGACTGGAATCTCGTCGTCTTTAACATGCTGACGATCAAAGGAATTTACGGTCGCGAGATGTATGAGACTTGGTACAAGATGTCAGTGATGCTGGAAAGCGGCCTCGATATTAAGCCAATTATCACTCACCGCTTCCATTACACCGAGTTTGAACAGGGGTTTGCCGCGATGCTTTCCGGTCAATCAGGGAAGGTTGTTTTAAGCTGGAAGGAAGATTAGGTGAAGTTTTCAGTTTTCAGTGGCCAGTTTCGTGATTGGCCGCGGTGATCGTAAAAATAAAGGTCCTCCCGACAGTTGCTTGTCGGGGAGGACCTTGTTTATGAGCTCGCTGTTGATGAAATCTGTATTGGGCAGCGGTATCGCGATTGCCCGCGACTACTTTGCGGCAGCAGCTCGATCGCGAATGTCGTAGCAGAGAACCGTGTTATTCTCGCGCAGATAAAGCTTTCCGTCGTAAATGACGGGATGCGCCCAGCTCGGGCGTTCACCACTGCCGGGGGCCGAGAACGACCCGACTTCGACAAAATCAGCGGGGTCGGCTTTCGCGAGTACCATGGTCCCATTCGCGTAATGCAGATACAGACGACCGTCCGCAGCGGCCATCGCGATCGATCCATTGCCGGAACCTCGCTTACGCCACAGCACATTTCCCGTTGCCATCTCAGCACAGAAGGGGATTCCTCCATCATCGGAATCACCGAAGACGTGTTCGCCTACACGAACGATTCCGCCGTGCTTGTTCGAGAGTTCTGGTTTTAATCCATAGACTTCCTGGATGGTGACTCCCTGATTTTCAGCAGGAATCTGCTTCAGTAAGGCACCACCTCGTTTGTAGCCTGCGGCGAAGAAGACCAGGTCATCACGAATGATAGGGGTCGGAGCCACCGCCGTGGTCTTGTCGATGGGGTATGACCACAACAATTTGCCGTCACTCGCACGCACACCCAACACACCGCTACCGGTCGTTTGAACATAGACACGAACGCCGCCAATTTCTGCAGTGACGATCGAAGCATGCCCAGCCCCGCGATCCCCTTCGCGAACGCTACTCCAGAGTGTTGCACCCGTTGTCTTGTCGAGTGCCACCATGGTCGCTTTTCCGCCACCGGGCGTGCAGACCAGTTGTTTTCCGTCCACCAGCACTGATTCGCTGTACCCCCACATATCCGCCTTGTTGCCGCCGAAATCGGTTTTCAGATTTTTACGCCAGACTTCCTTGCCAGACTCGACGTGACAGCAGATCAAGTCGCCAATGGCGGTCAGGGCATAGACCTGATCTTCGTCGACCGTCGGCGTGCTCCGTGAGCTTTGCCAATTCGACTGCCCTTCTTTCCAGGCGGGGCCGGTTTTTGCTGCCCAGAGTCGCTTTCCATCACGAAGGTCGAGACAAAGGAGATATTCGTCCGTTCCTTCCCCTTCGGTAATGCTATCACCCAACAGGAAGATCCGGCCTTTGACAATCGCCAGACTGGTATATCCCCGACCAGATCCCTCGGCCTTCCAAGCGAGCGGCGGTCCACCGGCAGGCCATTCCTTCAGGAGGCCCGTTTCCCTGGAAACGGCGGTGCGATCACTGCCGCGAAATGAAGGCCAGTCAGCGAAAGTGGTGACGGCATTCAACAGGGTGACCCCGGTGAGTAACATCGAAGAAATGAGGTACGAGGGTTTCAACATCATCCAGAAAACTCCTTTTATTTCAAAATCAAAATCAAATTGAAAATCAACGTTCGAGCAAGGCCGATAATTTACGACCTGAAGGAAATGATCACAAGCAACTGATTCCCGCAGGTTTTTCAGCGGGTTACGGATCTCAACGCGAACGCGGATCTCAATGAGAATTCAGATTGAGGATCTGCAATCGGTTTTCAGGGAGCGAAGGCTATTTGGCTTTCAACGGCTTGGGCTCACAGTACTTCATGGCCATCAAGGTGTAGGCGGTGGCCAGGTTAGGGTCCCCTTCGTACCAGCGATCGTTTTTATTCAGCCACGCTCCGTTCGCCTGCTGTCGCTGAAAGAGATGTTCCGCGAGTTCTTTACGCCAGTCATGTTGTTTGCCGTCGGTGTCTGTCGCATAGTCCAGATCCAGCGTCGACAGCGATTTCGCAAAAATTTGGAAGTAGTAATAGACCCCCTGTTGCCCCAATCCCGGGTTTTCTTGCACCGAGTAATGATTGGAAATCCACTCGAGCGCTGCTTTGACCCTCGGGTCTTCAGCAGTCAATCCCGCAAACACCATGCTCTTCAGTCCGGCATAAGTCATGCTCGCGTAAGAGCGGAGTCCTCCGTTTTCCGTATTTCCCGCCTGCGAGTTTCCCCCTGCCGCGGGAGTGTAATAAAAGCCCCCGTCATTCACTTTGGCAGGAAATGGGGTCGTGTTATGTGCCGATTCCAAATTTTGACAGCGTGACAGAAAGATTAGCGCATTCTGGACTGCGGGGTCGTCCCCTTTGGCTCCTGCCGCCTGGAGCGCGTCAAGAAAAAAGGTGGTGTTGGACAGGTCCGGGCGATCATTGGTCCGTCCGTATCCGGCACCCCCATATTTGGGGTCTGACTTGTCGGTCTGTTCGCTGTCATCCCATTGCAACTTCCGCAGGTAGCGGTCAGCACGCTGGATCAATTCATCGTATTTTTTCGAGGCATTGGCGGCGTTGAAAGCAAGCAGGCAGATCGCCGTTTCATAATTGCTGTGATAGCTTTTGGGTGAATAGATTCCCCCGTCCGGTTGAATGAACGTTTCCAGATGTTTCAACGCTTTTTCCACTACCGGGTCTTTGGCAGGGATGCCGCTTTGCAGCATTGAAAAGGTGACCAGTCCCGAAATCCCCGGTGATTCGGGTGAGGTCCAGCTTCCATCAGCCGCCTGGGTTGTCTTGAGAAAATTTGCACCTCGCAACCGCGACTTGGCGAGTTGGCCAGCATCAGGCCCGACCGTTTGTGCCATCAATGCGGGGCTCAGTCCCAGCATGAGACTCGAAATCAGCAGCCATGAGCGGACTGGAAGTCTTTGAAGCATGATTCTCTCTTTTTGAAAACGGGACAGTCATTGGCCAGCACCCAACGAAATCTCCACAGGCCGATCACCGAGGCGAAGTATACCCCAGGGGAATGACTATTTCACCACCTGCAACAACTGACTCCTTGTATATCCGCGGCCCAGCTCGTTCAGGTCTCGCTGCGAGATGATTCGGGGTGGAAGTTTCGTGGCGTCGATTAAGGCTTCGAGTCGAGAGACTGGACCACCACCATCAAAGAACCCCAATACCTGAACCCGATATACATCACCATGCGCGGTGATATAGGGATCCAGCGTAATCATTCCTGGCAGGTCGACCAGGTTTTCGGAATAAAGCCAAGCGGTGGAGTTGTGTTGGCGGATCGTGTCGAGCGAAGGTTGGCCATTCGAATCGAGGCGCTGCGCGGCAATAATATTATTGACAATTTCTTCGGTCATCGTCGGCAATCCCAGCAAAACCTCACGTCTTGCCTGGTTGATGTTGATCCGACCTTCCAGGTATTCCTCCTTCGTAGTCGTCAATTTATCCATCATATCCGGGTATACGGTCGAGATGGAAGAAACGTCATCCGACCACGGACTTTTCAGAGTGGTTGGCGTTCCATCGATCGAGATTTTGGCCGAAGTTCCAATCAAGGACCACAGGGATTCGATCGAGGTTTTCCCCCCCTTTGAAAGGTCGATTCCGCCACGGGTCACGGTTCCTCCGGATTTCGCCATCGAAGCCAGAAACTGAGACAGACTCTCTGCCGCCTGTTTTTCCTGGATCGATTGACCGGATGAAACCGGAGTGGAGGATGTGGACGAGGTTGAGGAGGTCGATGAAGTGGATGATGTGGGTGATGTCGGCGGAACGACGGGGTTGGTTTTTGACTCTTCCACGGGGGTTGCGGGGCCACTGATTCGGAAGGCAATCACAAATTTGGCGGTATCTTCGTCAAACGCCTCAACCAGGTTGTCATAGAGATCCGTGAGAAACCCATCATTGACATTGATTTTCAGCGTTCCTGTTTTTCGACGATTCGATTCTCGTCCGTGTACCGAAAAATACGCAATGAACCCATGATCGAGTACACCGTCGGCGTTATCCATGGGGGGGCTTGCGTCCCCATCGTTTTCATTCGGATCCAGCAATCCATTTCGATTGGCGTCTTCTCCATACAGCAGCGTGGGGGTAATTCCGTTCACCAGCAACAATTCATCCATCGTTTCCAACGGGCCATTTTTGGCTTGATAGGGGGGATTCATTTGCTGGTAAGTTTCGGATTCGGCTCCGTAGGGATTTTTGGTGTCATCCGAATCGATCCAATCCAGGATCGCATCGGCGATCTCAATCGTTACGCCGGGAACCTTCATTAACAACGTATTCAACTCATCGTTACTCAGTCCCATATTAGGAAGAAAGTTGAGATTTAATTTGCTGGACTCGTCCATCAAGCCATAACGGATCGAATTCGTCTTTGTGTCATGTTCCACCGGAGCAATCACCGTGAACCGGCTATTGGCTCGCAAATGGGGCGAGGGGGACACAACTTGTCCCATGAAGATCTGCGGATTGTGGATCAGGTTTTCCGCCACCAGTGTTTGTCGGCTGCCGAGCATTGTGGCCACAAATTCGACCCCCGAATCCGCTGTTGCACGTGATTGTACGTCCAGCGTGTACATTGACGCCGCTTCGAGTTCCGTCGTCATGGTCTGGGCAAAGTTGTATGCCGACAACGTCAGCATGGCGATCACCACAATCACCAGCAGCAGCACACTCCCCCAGCGTGCCGCCGAGGATTTCGTCGTGAGCTCACGCAGGCGATCTCTTGCCGGTTGACGTCCAATCATGGGTGTCCCGTGTTTCATTCGACCAACTCTTTCGGATAAGGGTCGGAAACGGGAATCAGTACCACCGTGCGAAAGGAATTCATGGATTTGCTGACCGCCACGTTAAAAATGGGTGGCTTTCGTTTGGGAGGCAGAAAGGAAATCGTCACTTCGACCGCGCGCGGAATACGACCAATGGTGTCCGAATCCCAGGTTTCCAGCCAAGTGGTGCCATCAAAGTAGCGCACACGAAATGTGGCGACCTCGGGTGCCAGTATTTGGGAACTGGAAATCTGACTTGCCGCAGCCCCATTGGCCTCGACCGCTTCCACCGCCATCCGATCTCCTTCGGTTCGAATCAATCCGGAGGTGGACGAGGTGCCGGGGGGAAGAAAACTGTAAGAAACCTGCCTCAGATCGCTCGTCCGCACCGTGGCTGCTCCGGCACTCGTCGGCAGCAGGTCACGTCGTGGCCGGGCAATACTGATCTCAAACGACTGGATTGTTCCTCGAATTCCAATGCTTTTGGAATTCGGACCCGTCTCTTCTGTGGTCGCAGAGGTATCGGTCGCCGCTGTCGAAGAGGTCGGGGACGAGGAACTTGCCGCTGCAAAACCTCCAAAACTTCCTCCACTGCTCCCGGAACCAGACTTGCCTCCTCCGCTACTCCCTCCGCCGCCGCTTTTTCCGCCGCTACTTCCACCACTCGCTCCGCCGCCACTACTGCTCCTACTACCACTACCGCCGCTACTACCACTACCGCTGCTACTACCACTACCGCCGCTACTACCGCCGGTGCTTGACGAGGATGTGGTACTGGCATCCGTAGTTTCCTCCACCGGAGGTGGCGCAATATACGTGATCGCTCGGATATCGACTTCAATTCGGTGGATCAGTGCACGGGCCAATTGAGCCCGTTCCATCTCTTCACGACCGCTGGCTGATGTGCGCCAGGATTGATCAATCGCCGTGAAAATGGCACCCAGTAGCAATGCAGAGAGCGAAAGAGCGAGGATGGTTTCCAATAGAGTAAAAGCCGATCTGGCGAATACCTGTCGCACCCCAGTTCGATTTCCCAACGCCCTATGAGGAACAGACTTGAAAGGGTTCGCCTCGAGACGAGCGGTACGGAAATTCATGAGCGAGACTCCCCACGAGTGGATGCGAGTCCGTTGTTGAGCCCCCGCTGCAAGAGGCAATCGGGAAGCGGGCCGTCGGGAGCGGACGAAGGGGTTCATTGTGTACGAGCCTCCGCTTTTTCTTCTTCTTGTTTTTCCTGCGTCACTCCCTTGATGAAAACGGCCTGCTGACGCGCCCACCGCCGTAATGTCACATCAACGCTTGCCAAGCGACTACTCCCCCGATGGCTTGCGGTCACATCCAGTTGCATCAAGTCCGAATAGCTACTCGGTGTCACCACCAGACTCCAGGTCCAGTGGCTGTCATCCGGAAATGAGGCCCCCGATTTGGATTGCATCGCTTCCGCCCCGGCCAGAATTTCATTCAGTTTCGTTTCACACCGAATCGTCGCCTGCGTCTTCAAACGGGCGAGGACCGTCGCACGAGTTCCATTCGTGGCCAACTGTGACAATGCTGCCATCGATGCAAAAAAAATGGTCAATGACAAGACGATTTCCAATAACGTCAGCCCCGATCGAGGGTTTCCCGCTGCTGGACGGTTTTGCATCCGGATCATCGTTTCCCCACCGCCAGTCGTTCCATACTGACCGCACCGGTGAAGGCTCGAACCCGCAATTTGATCTGCTGAGACTTGGAGTCACTGACGGTGATTTCCAGATCGGCGTTGGCAGTCCCTTCGGGATGAAACAAGATCGGTACTGACCAATTTGCTGCCGCCAATTCCCCCGCATTGGGAAGTCCGTCGAGTGCCCCCGCAGCCAATTTGTGCGTGGGAGCGGTCGAGAGGGTTGTCGTCGCCCGCGTGGAAGTGGTCGGCGTGGAACTAGTCGGCGTGGAAGTAGTCGGCAACGCCGAGTTCAAGCCGACCGAACTAAACACAATTCCTTGCGGAAGTTGCCCCCAGGATCGCCCCTGTAAAGTCACGGGAGCCGCCGGACCCGACCCTCCTGTCACCGGATGGTCCGGCTCAAACGGCACAACCACAAAACGGCTGCCGCCGGATTCGCAACAAAATTGATAAATCAGCCCCGTATCAATCGCACGAAATCGAGCACTGGCAACCGATTCCCGCACCCGTTCTGCGGCATGGGTTAGCTTTTGCTGGCCAAACATCCGCATGACAGAGGGGATGGTGATCCCGGCAAAGACAATGAACACCCCCAGCACCAGCAGCATCTCCACTAACGTGAATCCGCTGCGGGCTCGCTGAGACGGCTTCGTCTTCACCCATGAACCACTCATCGAGTCACCCGATCCCGTCTTTCCTGATCACGTCTCTCCCGATCCCGTTTGTCCCCAACTCCCTGATCTGCAGACCTGACCGATTACCCTCCCCATCGCATTTCGCCAGCGAGCCGGTTGAAACGAGGAGGAATGATGAACCGACCAAACGGACATCATTTGATGATCAGTTGGTATGGCATCACAGTCAAAAATTTCTCTTGTGCCAGGATATCATATACCTCAAGAGCCTTTAATTGAGATGAAATCTCGTCGGGAAGTCGATTGAGCCATGATTTCGTGATTTCTGATCCCAATCGTGCCGTCGGATCCAGTGGGCCAAACAACGCTTCGATGGGACTGGTGGCTTTGGGGAGATTCAGCCGTTCCAATTTGGTCTCCGGGTCAATTCCTGCCGCTTTTTTCGCATGAGCGATGGCATCGTCAAGCGTCCCCAGTTCATCAACCAACCCCAATGCCAAAGCTTGGACACCCGTGTAAACACGTCCCCGAGCCATTTTTTCCAGCTTTTCGTATTCCATCTTGCGACCGGTGGCCGCCTTTTTCGTGAACTGTGCGTAAATATCGTTCATCATTTTCTGCATCGCATCGCGCTCGGTGTCGGTCCAGGCTTTGGTGGTGCTGAGCACTCCTGCATTTTTCCCCTTCTGTACGACACTCGTGGTAATCCCGATTTTGGCATAAAATTTTTCAAGTGCGATTTTGCCACCGACAACCCCGATCGACCCGGTTAACGTCCCGGGTTCCGCAAAGATCCGATCGGCCCCCATGGCGATGTAGTAACCGCCGCTCGCCGCCGTGTCTCCCATGCTGACGATCAGGGGCTTCTTACCGTCCAATGTTTCCAGTTCATGCCACATCAGATCGCTCGCCAAAGCGCTCCCGCCTGGGCTATCGACTCGCAAAACAACCGCTTTCACTGTCGAGTCATCTCGTGCCTGCCGAATCGCCTTGATCATGGTGGTCGAGCCCATGGTTTCATCGCCAAAAAAGTCGCTCTGACTCGAACCCGACATGATGGGCCCAACCGCACTGATCACGGCAATTTTGGCATTGGTCGACTTTCTTGTCGCCGGCTCGACCCCAGTAAGCATGTTCATCATTTTCGCCATCCCGGCAAAGCCGCTGAAATCGGTATCGATCTTTTTTTTGCCGTATGTCTTGACCAATTTCACTTCCGCCTCTTTCTGATCACCCTTGACTAAGTTCAAGATGTGATCTTCATAGGCCACATGGTCAATCAGTCCCTGCTTTTTGGCGTCGTCTGCCGAGAACAATCCTGTATCGATAATTGCCGTGACCTGCTCGGGAGTCAGTTTGCGTGATGCCGCGACCATTTCGACGATCTGACGGTAGTAATCGTTGATGATCGCTTCCATTTCCTCGCGGAAAGCGGGACTCATCTCGGTGCGGCTGTACGGTTCTGCCGCCGATTTGAATTCACCAACCCGCAACATTTCCGGCTGGATCGACAACATGTCGAATAAGTTTTTGTAGAACGAGATTTCAGCACGAAGGCCAGGGAGCATGATCATCCCGGATTCGGGGATGATGATCTGGTCGCAGGCTGACGCCAGCAAATAGTCCTTGGTGTCAGCGCTTTCCAGCCAGGCGTAAACCTTGCGTCCATTTTGTCGGATTTTTCCGATTGCGGTCCGAATCTCATGCAGCTTGGCCCAGCCAATCTGTGGCCCGTCGATGTGGAGCACCACGGCATCCAGGTTTTCATCGCTTGCGGCTTTTTTCAGACGCTGCAGCACGTCACCCAGTGTTTCGACCACTTCACTGAACAGGCCACCCCCACCGACCCCCTCCGAATAGCTCCCTTTTAACTCAATATGCCCGACCGTTAGTTTTTTCGCGGTTGCTTTTGCCGCGTCTTTGACGGCCTGAGGTTGCGCGGGATCGGCCTGTCCGAACAGGGGTGTGATCGTCGGGGGTGTGATCGTCGCCAATCCGAGCACAACAAAAAACAGAATGATTCGCTGCATGAAAAACTCCTGAAAAATATGGGCCACACACGCATTCCTTGCGGCACGGGGCGAGTGCGTAAACAAATGATTCTCGTTTAGTTCTAGCCACCGATCCGTCCAGCGTCCAGCACGATTCGAATCGGCCGCCGATTTTAGGTGCCTGATGGGGTGGATTTCAGCCTTCACGCAAACCCGCACGAATGAGCAAGTCATTGGAACCGTCGATTTCCGCTTCGTCAAACTTTTCTGTTTTATGCTGTTTTTAATGCGATTGAACTTTTCGATGATCAATGTTTTGCAGGGGCCGTTGCCCACTCTCGCTCATGACCGATCACCTGGGGCAATCGATCATCGTCTTCACCAGGATGATCGTAATTAACCGAAGATGGACTTCACGGGTTGGCCGTCTGAAAGCCGATGTGGCCTGCCCGTCAGATCATGAATTTCCGTTGCAGGATCGATTCCAAACCGCCAGAAAATTGTCGCTGCGAGATCAGAAGGGGTCACCGGATCGCTGGCAGGGAAGGCTCCTAATTTGTCGCTGGCGCCATACACAGTCCCACCACGGACTCCCCCACCCGCCAAAAGGACCGTATAGCAATCGGGCCAATGATCGCGACCCCCGTCCGCATTAATCTTCGGTGTCCGCCCGAACTCACCCATGGCAACAACCAGCGTCGTATCGAGCAGGCCACGATCATCCAGATCCTCGATCAAGGTACTCAGGCTTTGGTCAGCCAGCGGCAATAAATGGGTTTTATGCTGATTGAAGTTTTTAAAGTGCGAGTCCCAATTCTGGCCTTGCTGTCGAAAATCATAAACGTTTACGAAGGGAACCCCCGACTCCACCATGCGACGGGCCAACAGCAGGTTTTGGCCTCGCATCTGGCGGCCATACCCCATCTCGGATCCATTGCCTCCACCCCCTCCTTCCCCCACACTTTGAGGGGTAGGGCCAAACCCATAGCTCGCTCGCATCTGCGGCGTTTCCTGGCTCAAATCCAATGACTGCCGCAAGGTTTCGGATCCGAGTAACTGAAATGCTTTATCACAAAATGTTCGCCATTGAGCGCCAACCGGGGTGTGGGTTGCAGTGGTGCTCATCGCAGCCCGTTCGAGTGTCTCAAGTAAACGACGTCGATCAGAAAGGAGCGTGGCAGTTTGTCCTACCGGCAAGGCCAGTGCCCCGGCTCGATAGGACTGAGACTCGACATCCACAGAGATCTGCAAGGGATCGTATTTCGCCCCCAAAAATCCACCCCCCTGGCAGGGAGTGTCCACCACATTATGAAAGACGAATGGAAGTGCCGCATGCGGAATTTCCATTCGATGGTTTTGCCAAAGATAACTGAGGCAGGCCCCGAAACAGGGATAAAACTGGTTAATTGGTGCAAACTCTTCTCGATCACCATTCAGTGACGGACGCCCTGTCAGTGCCTCGGTCGACGCTGAATCATGCAACCGGTTATTGTGATGCATGCTTCGGATCAATGCAACCTTATGCATGACGCGCGACATTTTGGGAAGATGTTCACTGACAAAAATCCCCGGTGCAGAGGTCGAAATCGCCTCAAATTCGCCGCGCACGCTGGCGGGAGCACCCGGTTTCATGTCGTAGGTATCAAGATGGCTGGGGCCGCCATAATAGAACACAACAATACAGGATTTAATGGGCGAGTCCGTCCCGCGCTGACCGGGCCCCAACTCTCCCTGGCCCGCTTGTGCATGCCACAATCCCGCCAGATTGAGGCCGACCGCACCGCCAGTTGCTCGTAATACCTGCCGGCGATCAAGCTTCGCGAGCGGACGCAATGGTTCTGGATCGTTACGCATCGAAAAGCCCACAGGGAATATGGATGGCATCAACTCTCACTAATTTGACGAGTTGAAATGCAATCGCCAAGCTCAAACCCCTGTTTTCTGCTCGATATTATCAGGATCGGGAACAATGGCAATCACAATGGGGGATGCGGGCCCTCCCAATCGCAGTTCCACAACCGCAGAAACGTAACTATATGCTTCAAAGGGGGTTAAAGAAAAATCTTGTACCAATAGGTCAAAAGCCATGCGTGTTGCTTGAACAGACGCCTGCTCGATCGTTTCCTCAAGCCCCAGGACCGAGATACACAGCGTTCGGTTTGCGAGACGGATGCGAGGGGTTGTTCGCCGAGTCGCTTTTTCCAGTCCAATACGAACCGTTGCTGTACCCGCCGCCTCGATGCTGAGATGGGCCGCTTCACCAGCCCCCATCGCCGCATGTAAGTCGCCCAGAGCAAGCCACGCCAACGGGGTTTGTACGGGCAAAAATAAGGTGGCTCCCACCGACAATTCCCGCAGATCCAGATTTCCGCCAAAAGGATAGGCCGGCTCAAGTGTCGAGGCCGTTCCGGTTGCAGGGGCCAGGCCAATACAGCCGATCATCGGCGCGAGGGGGACCTGCAAACGAGGGCTCAAGGCCAATCGCCCGTCTACGATCGGCACAGGCTGAACCTGCACCCGGTTGGTTTGATCACCGATTGGTCCAAAATCAGGGATCCAGACCGACCACGCCCGTTGAATTTGAATATCGAGAATCTCGATCCGCAATTCGTCACCCGGTTCTGCCCCACGGACCGCGACCGGTCCCGTCACCACGTTATAGTCCTCATCGGGAATCTCTTCGGGGGGCTCCCCCTGCCAGAGTCGCTCATACGCATCGTCTGATGTTGCAAACGTTACCAGATCTCCCGGATCAATGATGACCATCGGCTGTGCAAGTTGAGAAAAGGCCCGCTGAAATTGCGTGTGGGGCACAAAATGGTGTTTCATATTTTTTTCATGCCCCTTTTCTCATTGAATCGGCATTGAGTG
>CAMBQP010000002.1 GCA_945869955.1 Schlesneria paludicola DSM 18645 | reverse complement strand
GAGGGACCACCGGACCGGTACTGAGCCTCACCGGTGATGGAACCGGATCGGGAGGTGGCCTCTTTTCGTTTACCAACACTTCAACCGGAACGATGACGGGAACCACCAACATCTCGACCTCCGGAAGTGTCGGTGTCATTTTTACCAATTACGGGTCCATGTCCGGAGGGACCACCGGACCGGTACTGAGCCTCACCGGTGATGGAACCGGATCGGGAGGTGGCCTCTTTTCGTTTACCAACACTTCAACCGGAACGATGACGGGAACCACCAACATCTCGACCTCCGGAAGTATCGGTGTCATTTTCACCAATTACGGATCCATGTCCGGAGGGACCACCGGACCGGTCCTGAGCCTCACCGGTGATGGAACCGGATCGGGAGGCGGCCTCTTTTCGTTCACGAACTCAACAACCGGAACGATGACGGGAACCACCAACATCTCGACCTCCGGAAGTATCGGTGTCATTTTCACCAATTACGGATCTATGTCCGGAGGGACCACCGGACCGGTACTGAGCCTCACCGGTGATGGCACCGGATCCGGAGGTGGCCTCTTTTCGTTTACCAACTCGACGACAGGCACGATGACTGGAACAACCAACATCTCGACCTCCGGAAGTATTGGAGTCATTTTCACCAATTACGGATCCATGTCCGGAGGAAGCACTGGACCGGTCCTGAGCCTCACCGGTGATGGCACCGGATCGGGAGGAGGACTCTTTTCGTTTACCAACACCTCGACCGGAATAATTACAGGAACCACGAACATCTCGACCTCCGGTAGTATCGGAGTCATTTTCACAAATTATGGGTCCATGTCCGGAGGGACCACCGGACCTGTCCTGAGCCTCACCGGTGATGGAACCGGATCGGGAGGTGGCCTCTTTTCGTTTACCAACTCAACAACCGGAACGATTGCGGGAACCACGAATATCTCAACCTCCGGAAGTTTCGGTGTCATCTTCACCAATTACGGATCCATGTCCGGAGGGACCACCGGGCCTGTACTGAGCATGACCGGTGACGGACAAGGAACCCATACAGCTGTGGTTCAGTTTTTTAATGCAGCGAGCGGAAATATTCAGGGTGATTTTCAAATCGATGTCCAGAATTCGATGAGTCTCGCGTTTCAAAACGACGGCACACTGTCCACTAATAACGACGCAGGAACCCAGCTCCGCGTAGTCGGTGACGGCCAGCTACTCGCCCGAAATCTCGGCACAATTGCCGACACTTGGAATATCACAGGTGGCACAAACCGTGATCAAGTTTATCAAGGCCCATTAGCATCCGCTGGTCGCATCGTGTTTTATGGTGGTGGAGCTAGCAATACGCTTTACAACGAAGGGGCAACTGCGGGTATCGTTTTTGACGCTCGCCTGAGTCTCAATACATCTGACCTGAACCTCCTCGATAATAACCACGCTGCCATACCCCACCTCGATGGTACGACCCCAACAATTGAAATGTTCGGGGGTGCGGGCTCGAATGCAATGATTAATTTTGCGGGAGGGACTGGGTTTGCCCTCATCCTTCACGGTGGCACCGGCACCGATCATTTGAACAATACTGCCGACGACTTGCCTCGCATCGAATTTATTACGGGAGGATCACCTGATCGTGGCGTCTGGTCGTTTCCACTTGGTGATGTGCTGCAGAATTCGGGTAACGGAATTCATTCGATTGCCTATACCGCTCCCGATGACAGCAGCCCAGACCTGCTCGTGAACTCTGGAGTCAGCGTTGGTTCGATCACGATGTACTCCGGATATGGTTACAACCTACTGAATAATACAGGAAATCTGGTCACTGAAATTCTGCTTCAAGGGACGAGCTCTCCTGCGAATACGCCTATCGAGCCTGTCGCAAGTCTGATTTCTCCAGCACCCGATTACGGAGCAGTACCGGCACAAGCGAACACTCTGATCAACAATGGATCGAATATTACTGGAGTAAGTCTTGTCGGCGGACATGGCCAGACATCCTTCATCAACACGGGATCCGAGGTTCGTTCTGTATCGGTCTTGGTGGGCGACGGTGTCGCCACGTTCAACAATTCTTTATCAGGCACGAATTTGAAGGGCGTGACGTTTATCGGTGGGGAACTGGCTGACACGTTCCGAAGTGATGGCAACAACCTCAGCGAATTGAACATCAACCTCGGAGGTGGCGGTGACGTTGTTGACTTGCGTGGTGACACAATTACAGCTCCGCGAATCTCTTCCACAATCACCTTCGGCGCTGGTGGAGGATCATTCATCAGTCGCGGAGCCAATTTCACTGGCTTTGATATCACGGGTGGCAGCGGAAATGATCTTTTCGAACTGCGCGGCGTCAGTGCTCAAGATATTGCATTCCATGGAATTGACGGGAACGACACACTCATAGTTTCATCTGATCGTGCCTCCGCAATCACCTTCGACAGCAATGGTGTCATGAACGCAGCGAACTTTGGCGTTGACGTGGAAAGTATAACACTCGTTGCAGGTATGGGAGATGCCTCGCTTTATAACTATGGTGACGGTGCACAGCACGTCTCTGTTGTCGGTGGTGCCGGGGCAAATCTTCTGCAAAGCCTCGCGGCTCATGTGGGGACGCTGCAGTTAATCGGGGGCGCGAGCTCAAATCGGTTAATAGCAGCCCGTTCAACAATCGAAACCGTAACACTCGTTGGTGGTAGCGGGACTAATAATTTGGATCTGGAAGGGGGTACGGTTAATGCGGTTTCAATGCTGGGTGGTTCCGGCAACGATGCGCTTCGTATTAATACTCAAGTCAATCAAAGCCTGATCTTCGATGGAAGGGATGGCAATAATTCCCTCGAACTCGTTGGCCAAGCGAGCGCCAGCGGTCTCATCACCCAGATTCAGCTCGGATCGAATGGCGACAACGTGGTGATCCTGGGTGGAGACATTGGTTCGACCAACGAACCCGTTCACATCCAGGGCGGAACGGGTAGCGATCGATATGTGATTCTTCCCACGTTGACCGGAAACCTGCTTCTGTCAGATTCCCAGGGGAATAATACCTACACGCTCTCAGAAGCGACGGCGGCGGTGACCATTGATCAGACTTGGCTTGGAGTGGGAGACAACTCCATTACAACGTTGGATTTCTCCCGGTTCCATCAATCCGGAATTCACGTGGATCTCGCCAGCGTCGCGCCACAACAGGAAGGTCCGCTGACAATTCAATTGACAGACGGAAGGGGAATTTCCCACGCCATCGGAACGCAGTTTTCCGACACAATTCTGGGAAACTCCCGTAACAACGTCCTTGAAGGAGCAATCTACCCCGAGTCTGGGGCTGATCCTGTTCTTCCTGCCGCCGCCAATGCACGCACTCAATGGGTTTTGGTCGACTTTGACACCTTTACCCCGCCAGACTCGCAGTTACATCACTACACATTGGCCGAACGGCAGTCGGTGATTGACCAGATGAACAGATATTATCGCGGCGATACCTCATCAGATTCTGCCAACCCCTGGTATGATGTCCGTGTCACTCAGGACTTGGTAAGTATCCCTGCATCACTCATCGGCAGCAATTTTTCCTCCAATAACTACGTGACAGTGTTTATCAATGCTAGCCCCTCGAATGGTCAGCCGGGGGGACAATCGTCCGAAATCGATCCTGGAAACCAGCATCTTGGTGGTGCAGCAGTTGTCCAGGTCAACGGTGCATTAGGCGGTGAATTCCAACCAGAAAATACCGCAGCAAACTTCGTGAAACTCACGGCAAAAATCGCCACGCACGAGGTCGGACATCTACTGGGCCTTGAACATTCCGATTCCGTTGGCCCAATTGGCTATGGAACCCATCTGCCGTTGTATCCGTCCCAGCCCGATCCATTCCCCACGTCTGCACCGGCAGCGTTTGAAACCAACGACCATGTGATCAGTTCGCCTGCCACTGTGGGAAGCGACCGTTTTAGCGACTTAGAAACACTCTATTTTGGTGAGCGTGAGTCAATCAAACTGGCAATCGCCTTTACGGATCAGTCATTGGTGATGGCCGCACAACAGGCCGCAGCGACCACACTGATATCGCCACAGCCAATTACTCTGACTGCAATTTCCTGCGCCAACACATTGGATCATAACACGCTCAACTACGGAAAAGCTTTTTTGGTTTCGGCCAAGCAAATCATAGGCCAGACTCGCGGCGAAAGCAATTTTTATCAATTTTATGCCACGAAGGGCCAAATCCTGAATGCAGACGCTGCGTCGGTCATTCTATCGACCTCTGGATACGGTATCGCATTTGATTCTCGACTCGTTGTCAGCAATGCGTCCGGCTCCATTCTGGCCTCAAGTGAGAATGGCTTTGAAACCTCGGATGCTCAGATTATCGACCTGACCATCCCCGACAATGGCTATTACATTATCGAAGTCGCAAGTGCTCAAGGGCAACTCGGTGACTATCGCTTAACGATTTCTACGTTTGAAGCCATTAATCTCATCCCGTCAATCCCCCGCATTGACCATCTACAGGGATTGGCAGGGTTAGACCAATTCAATGCTGGACCAAGCGTGAGTTATGGTTTGGAAATTTCAGATCTCGTGAACACGCCGACGGTCAGTGCGGGCGATCTCGCAATGATGCAGGTCGGATTTGTCGACCGTGGAGGATACCACTGGAGTGCCCAAGTCAATTACGGTGATGGGACTGGGCAAATCGACCTTGCTGGTCTCGCGATTAATCCACTCGCTAAAACACTCGATTTATCACATCGCTATCTTTCCCCCGGTGTGTTTACTATGTCGATCACACTGACAAATGACGATGGATTGAGTAGCATAAAAACTTTTGACGTCAGTGTATCGATTAACTCGCTTCTGAGTCAATCTGCAGTGACAGTCATTTATGGTAATCCGGTTGTCTTCACGACAGACAGCAACCCCCTTGCCACGAATATTCAAGGAAAAACGGTCACATTCTACGAAGTGGATGATCAGAATCAAATTCTTTCGACCATCGGAACGACACAGATTGATGTCGCAAATCAGGCGAGATTGAATTACTCGCGGTTTACAGCTGGGACTCACCACATTGCAGCCCAATTTACGCCGGCAGGAATTGGCCTCCCCTCGAGTCCAGTTTCTAATGTGATCACGTTAACCGTGGATCGACGAGACTTGGAAATTGTTGCCAATAATGACACAAAGCTTTATGGGTTCATGAAAACATTTATCGATACGGAGTTCACACAAACAGGTCTGTTGACGTTGAATGGCGATACGATTGACAGCGTGTTCGAAGTGAGCGCAGGTGCCGCGATTTCGGCTGCGCCGGGGGATTATCCGATCTTGATTGGCGCTGCACTTGGTGTGGGCCTGGAAAATTATCACATTCTTTACATCGACGGATCGTTATCGGTGATTTCGTTGCCGACAATTACGTCTCAGCCAGGAAATGCCCTAGTGAACCCTGGCAGTACGGCCAGTTTCTCAGTGACCGTAAATGGATGGCCGACACCGTTAATTCAGTGGGAACTGAGTCATAATCATGGAACCTCCTGGATCTCGATTAACGGTGCGACTTCACCCACGCTCAGCTTCACAGCCACCTCCAGTGATCAAGGGGATCTGTATCGGGCGGTCTGCACAAACAGTGCAGGTGTCGTCAGGTCAGACCCTGGCCCATTAACGGTCAATCCGCGCAGCTTTGTGGTCAAATCGACGTACAGCACCACGGCCTTCACCGGACTGAACTCAGGGAAGATCAATTTGGTGGATATCCTTGATTCGCTAGCGATTTCGTTACCCACAATATACAGCGCCACGGTGAATTGGGGTGATGGACAGATCGACTCGAACATTCTCGTCGCGCACCCGGACACGGATGGTACGACGATTCATGTTGTTGGATCTCATCTCTATATCTCAGGGGGAAACTATCGTCCGATTATTTCGCTGGTGGATGCAGCAGGCTTGACTTTGACCACCATTCCCTCAAATACGGCCATATTGATCGTGGGAAGCGATGTTTCCAACAAGATCAGTATCACTCGATCGGCTGTGGTGAAGAATCGAATCACGGGTTTATGGTCACAGACGGTGACGATGAATAATATCAGCGGACTCGAACTGACGGGAAATCTGGACTTTGTGCTGATTGGCCTGACGTCGGGGGTGTCCGGTTGGGGGGCGACGGGAGCGACAGCGAATGGTGCAAATCCGTATGTACGGTTCAGCACGAAGGGATTAAAAGCGGGTAAGTCGATCAGTCTGGTGTTGAGATTCGTGCTGCCGACATCGATCACCGCGTTTCGTTACTCTTTTAAGACGTTTAACGACTGAAATCCCTGCCAAACAAGCCCCATCGCCTTTTCAGAGGAATCACAAGGGGCCAAAACTCAATTCCGTCGATTGAGGTGGGGTTTCTGGCGCGAGTTCGTCCTCGAGATCGCCGGGCGGGCTGCAAACCAAACGGATATCCTTCAAACGGGTAATCCGCAGACAGCCCCTCAATCGACAAAAAAACTCAATCCTGAGAATTCAAGTTTGTCAAACCGATCTTGAAAACCCCTTGATCACAATTAAGGATCGCCCCGACAGCAAGTGGCATTAATGCAATTCTCGCCCTGATCACCTCTTTTCCGAAATGCAAAGTTGGCTTTCCCGAAATGCAAAGTCCGACGATCTGCCCCTTTTTTGGGCCGGCGAATTTTTGAGGTCGGCGAGATCGAGTTCCGATGCAGCCACCTGCCGACGCCGAAACGTTTCCTCGTTTCAGAATTCATGCCGATTCTGACGACGGGAATTTGGTGAATTCCGGCTGTTCCTCTTGGTTTTTCCCCGAGGAAAACGGGGTTGTCCGCGTAATTGGCAGTTTGTCAGAGGGTATTCGTCCCGATTTTCAGCGGCAGTCGTCGCGAAAAACCGCATCGCGAGGCTTGCCTGAGAGTGGGCAGGTGCCTAATCTTCCTTTCGAAGAGGACAACGCGACGGAAAACTTGTGTGCGATTTTCTGTTTCCGTCCAACCTGGACTCCGTCCAACTTGACGAAGCCAACTTGACGAAGGGTGATGAATGCTGGACTCGTATCGTGGATCCATGTCTCCGCAGATGAATGCGTCTCGTGATTACGCGCGGCAGCGTCAAATGGGTATCGGCGATCTGTTGCTGGAAAACCGGATCGTTTTCCTGGACGGCCCGATTCATGACGCCAGCGCTAACCTGATCGTCATGAAACTGTTATTCCTGCAGTCTGAAAACAAACATCAGGATGTTCATTTTTATATCAACTCGCCCGGTGGATCGGTTTCGGCGACGATGGCGATCTACGACACCATGCAGTTCCTGCAGTGCAGTGTCGCCACCTATTGCGTCGGACTGGCTGCCAGTGGTGGTGCGATCCTGGTTGCAGGGGGCACAAAAGGGAAACGTTTCATTCTTCCGCATGCCAAAATGATGATTCATCAGCCGTACGGCGAAGTGGGTGGTCAGGTCTCTGACATCGAGATCCAGGCACAAGAAATCCTGGAAACCCGCGAAGTTCTGAACGTCATTCTCTCACAACACACCGGACAACCGGTCGAAGTGATTGCCAAGGATACCGGACGGGATCGCTACTTGACTGCCCTTCAAGCCAAGGAATACGGGCTGATCGATGAAATCCTGATCAATCCCAAGAACAAGCCCGCTGTCACAGCGACGACAACGACAACCTAGTCGGCAGGGAGTAGTCAAAAGACCGTGGAGCGAATTCAACCTCCTGCGATTTGTTGACTCCCCGTACATGCTTATCCATCTGGCTTGTCCAGTATTTTATGTATCAAAGTCGATTCGAACCCCAACCAACTGTTCGAGTCACCAGCGTGATGACCCCTGGGTGATCACGCTGTCAACCGTCACCAACGATCAGCGAGTTTTCCGCTATGACTTCACTCGTTCCCTACGTCATCGAAAAAAATGGCCGCGACGAGCGGGCGATGGACATCTACAGTCGTCTGCTGCGTGATCGCATCATCCTGCTGGGAAGTGCGATCAACGATGATGTTGCTAACAGCATCGTGGCGCAATTGCTGTACCTGCAATTCGAAGACAGCAAAGCCGACATTCACATGTACATCAACAGCCCCGGTGGATCGATCACCTCCGGGATGGCGATTTATGACACCATGCAGTTCATCAGCTGTGATGTCGCCACCTACTGCCTCGGTCAATGCGCCAGTATGGGTGCCATGCTCTTGACCGCTGGGACCAAGGGGAAGCGGTTCGCACTCCCAAACAGCCGGATCATGATTCACCAGCCTCTCGCAGGAATGCAGGGGACCGCAGTCGAGTTGCAGATTCACGCCAAGGAAGTGATTCGGACCAAGCGACGGATGAATGAGCTCATGCTCAAGCATACCGGCCAGACCTTGGACAAAATCGAACAAGACACCGATCGCGACAACTTTATGTCGGCGGAAGAAGCACAAGCGTACGGGTTGATTGATAGCGTGCTCGATCACCTCCCTTCACCCACCGCGCCGACAACCTCGGCCTGATCGGCGACGCTCGTACCAGCCAATAGATCCATGGATTAAACGCTGAACACGACAAAAGCAGGTTTCAAAGCCTGGTTTTGTCGTGTTTTGTTTTTTCGGGAGCTGTCGCAACCTGCCACGACCTCACACCCCAAGTCCCCCGTCGTTTTGCGTGGAGCCGAGGCCCACGGAACCGTCGTCAGCCCTCTGCCGTCGTCTGCCGTCCTCCGCCGCCGACCGGTCAAACCAGTCGGTTCTGGCCGGATTGGCGATTGTCAGTCCGTTGGTGATTGTGAGCGGTTCGCGAGTCCATTACGATGGGTGCATGAACCGAAACCCGCAATCCTCTTCGTCTTCACGGCGCTATGAAAATTCCCGCCGTTCTTCCCCAGCAATTCCTCGTGAATTGCTCGAACAACGTCCGCTTTGCCCTGAGGACAACGAGCCGCTGCCGCAGGTGGAAGTCCGCCTGGGTGGGGCACTCTGGCATCCGTTTGTCTATCGGAAGCAAATCGGACAAATTTCCCGTAGCGCCATGCCCGGTGATCTGGTCCAGCTAAACTCGACCAGCGGTGAAATTATCGGGTTTGGGTTGTTTAATCCCGAAGCCGAAATTGCAGTACGAGTCTTACGGGCAGGCCAACGCCGACCCGATGCGCTCTGGTGGAGCGAGCGGCTGGCACAGGCGGTGGCACTCCGCCGCGAGACTCTGCACTTGGACGAAGTGACCCAGGCGTACCGCGTGATTCACGCCGAGGCAGATGGCCTGCCCGGTCTCGTCGTCGATCGGTTTGGTGATGTCCTCGTGGCAGAATGTTTTTCGCTCGGAATGTACCAGCGGGCCGAAGCGATCCTGAGCCAACTCGATGTGCTGACCGGAACAAAGCATGGTGTGCTGCGCGCCGCACCGATGTCGCAGGATCACGAAGGTTTTTCCGCAACGCCTTACGGATCCGCCGAGGTTCCTGCCAAGACGACGGTGGTCGAACATGGAACGCGGTTCCGCATCAATTTTGCCGGCGGTCACAAGACCGGCTTTTACTGTGACCAACGAGACAATCGGAAACAGCTGGCCCAATACTGCAGCGGAAAATCGGTCCTCGACCTCTGCTGTTACACCGGTGGCTTTGCCTTACAAGCCAAGCGACTTGGTCAAGCGGCCGAAGTAACCGGCGTGGAACTGGATGAAGAAACTGTTGTCCTCGCTCGTGAAAATGCGAATCTCAACCAGGTGAAAATCAATTTTGTCCAGGCCGAAGTCTTTGGCTATATGCGAGACATGCTGCGGAATAAAAAGCGGTTTGATGTCGTGGTGCTGGATCCCCCGAAACTGATTCGGAGTCGAGCGGAAATCGAAGAGGGGCGACACAAATATTTTGACCTCAATCGCCTCGCGATGCAGTTGGTCAATCCCGGCGGGATCCTGCTGACCTGCAGCTGCTCGGGACTGCTCGACATGGCCGAATTCAACAAGATTGTGAATGCCGCTCCTGAAGTGGGGCGGCGCGGCCAGATTCTCGCCCGGACGGGTGCGGCACCGGATCACCCGATTTCGACCAATTGTCCCGAGTCGGAATACCTCAAAACAATTTGGGTTCGAATGGATTGAGTGACGAGCTCTTGAAAGGCTCGACGGCTCACTCAAGAATAATGCAGGTGACCGCAGCGAATCGAACTCGACCAGAAACCAGCGCGGCCCCCCAATCCCGTTACATGATCCCCGAGGAATCTGCTGATGTTGCGAATGATCTGTTGCCTGCTGCTGCTAAGTCTGCTGATCCAGCCCGAATCGGCCTGTGCTGCTGAACCGGCTGGCCTGCCACCGATTTCCTATCCCAAAGACAATCTGCCGACCGACGAAAAGATCGCCCTGGGGAAACAGCTTTACTTTGATGGACGCCTCTCGTCGGACAACAAGGTTTCCTGTGCCTCGTGCCATGATCCCGCCAAGGGATTCAGCAACGGGGACCAATTTGCCACGGGAGTGGAAGGAAAAAAAGGGGGACGAAATTCCCCGACCGTGATCAATGCCGCCCTGCAACAGTTCCAGTTTTGGGATGGACGGGCCAAATCGCTGGAAGAGCAAGCCTTGGGACCGATTCAAAATCCGATCGAAATGAACATGCCCCTCGACGCGGTCGTCGCCCGGCTGAATGGAATCGAGGGCTATAAAACTCAGTTCCAGAAAGTTTTCGGTACCGAAGTCACCTCTGCGGGAATTGGTAAAGCGATTGCCGCGTACGAGCGTACCATTCTTTCCGGCGACGCCCCTTACGACCGATTCAAGGCGGGTGACCAGGCCGCTCTTTCCGTCGCAGCACAACGGGGAATGAAGCTCTTCTTCGGCAAAGCCAACTGTGTCGCTTGCCATGCTGGCCCCAACTTCACCGACAACGGATTTCACAACATCGGACTTCCAGGGACCGACGAAGGGCGTGCCGCCATCAGCAAGTCACTCGGCGACAAAGGTTCGTTCAAAACACCGACCCTGCGTGAGATCGCGAGAACCGCTCCCTATATGCACGATGGGAGCCTCAAGACGCTCGAAGAAGTGATCGCTCATTACATCAAGGGGGGAACCCCTGGCCCACAAGTCGATGAAGAACTTTTTCCGCTCAAGCTATCGACTGATGAAGCGGCAGATCTGATCACGTTCCTGAAAGAGGGACTCAGCAGTGCCAGCTATCCGGCTCATACGGCACCCGAACTCCCGCAATAACCTAAATAAACTCGATTCGCCTGACACTTACGAGTACTCATTGTGACCGAACCTGAAAAAGAACAAGTTTCGCTGAAGGATATGCCCCGCAAGCAGCGCCGAGTGCTCGGTGTCTTACTGGAAAAGGCCTTTACGGTTCCGGACCAGTACCCAATGACGCTCAAGGGAACGACGACCGGATGCAACCAGAAAAATAACCGCGACCCCATTTCGAATTATGATGAAGACGATGTTCAGGAAACCCTGGCCGCCTTACAGGAACGGGGACTGATCGCCTGCCTGCATACCGAGAGTGGGCGAACCGAACGTTACCGACATTACATGCGTCACAAGACGACACTCAACGAACCCCAGCTGGCAATCATGACCGAGCTGATGTTGCGGGGAAAACAGCAACTGGGTGAACTGCGCTCCCGAGCCAGTCGCATGGTGATGATCGATTCGCAGGAAGATCTGCGACGAGAACTTCAAGTCCTCATGGCTGCCGGACTTGTCCGAGCCAACGGTCCGCTCGAACGACGGGGGATCGAAGTCGATCACGACCTGTATCCGCATTCTGAAAACCACGAACCCCTGGCCGAGTACCGCGCCGACGAAGCGGAGGCACCGGCCCCCAGCCCAAGTCCCTCGATCAGCCGTCCTGTCTCTCGTCCCACTGACGAGGCGAGTTCTGCCGGGGACGGGCGGATCGCGAATCTCGAAACGCTTGTACGAGAACTGCGGGAAGAAGTCCGTTCTGTCCGCTCAGAATTCGCCACCTTGCAAGATCGCTTCGATGATCTGCGCCGACAGTTAGGCGGATGACGCCCCATGGCTGAAATCGTCCTGGCGACGTTGAATGCCCGTTATATCCACTGCGCCTTTGGACTGCGTTATCTGCTGGCCAATATGGGTGAATTGCAGAGCCGCACCACGTTGCTCGAATTCACGATCCAACAACCAACGCTCGAAATTCTGGCCACCATTTTGGAAGAGAACCCCCGAATTGTCGGCCTGGGGGTTTCAATCTGGAATGTCGACGAAACCACACGGCTGGTGGCCGATCTGAAGCGTCTGCGACCCGACATCATTGTGGTACTGGGAGGTCCCGAGGTCAGCTATGAAGCGGAAGATCAACCGATCGTGCGGCTGGCCGATCATGTAATCGCCGGCGAAGCGGATCTGGAATTCCCCCGCTTTTGCCGAGAAAAACTGAATAGCGCGACCCCCTCCCCCGCAGCCGACCCTGATCCCCGGCCACTCTCGTTGATCGCAGGCAGCAAGTCGCTCACCGCACCACTACCGTTATTAACCGACCTGGTGTTACCCTACGACCTTTATACGGCGGATGATATCGCTCATCGGGTGATCTACGTCGAGGCGTCGCGGGGGTGTCCCTTCACCTGTGAATTCTGCCTGTCGGCACTCGATATCCCCGTCCGCCAATTTTCGTTAGAGCCGTTTCTCTCTGCGATGGATTCGCTGCTGCGACGAGGAGCTCGTCAATTCAAGTTTGTTGATCGCACTTTCAATTTGAATTTGCGAGTTGGTCGGGCGATTCTCGAATTCTTTCTCGAACGGTATCAACCGGGACTCTTCCTGCATTTCGAAATGATTCCCGATCGATTACCCGAAGCACTGAAGGAATTGATCGTCCGTTTTCCGGCGGGGGCCCTGCAGTTTGAAGTCGGGATCCAGACCTTTAATCCCGATGTTTGTGAACGAATCAGCCGCCATCAAGATAATGAACTGACCGAGCAGAACCTGCGCTGGTTGCGGTCGAGCACCGGAGTTCACGTCCATGCCGATCTGATTGTCGGACTTCCAGGCGAAACGATTTCCAGTTTTGCCGCAGGATTTGACCGCCTGGTTCGCCTGGAACCGCATGAAATTCAGGTCGGGATTCTCAAGCGGTTACGTGGGACGCCAATCACCCGCCATGACGCCGAATGGAAAATGATCTACAGCCCGCATCCCCCCTACGAAATCCTCTCGACCAGCGTGCTCGATTTTTCCACCGTGCAGCAACTTCGCCGGTTTGCCAAGTTCTGGGATGCCGTGGCGAACAGTGGCAACTTTGTTGAAACACTTCCCCGACTCTGGCACGAGACCGATCCCGGCGTCACCACCTCGACGGTTGTCCCCACAGACCGGATTGTACCGACTTCCACACCCACAGCCCGACCTGCACCGGCCTCCCCCTTCGATGAGTTTCATCAGCTCGCCATCTGGTTGTTTGAACAGGAACGAAAGACGCACGGAATCCCGCTGAGCCGTCTGCTGGAACTGGTCTTCCGCTACCTGGTCGAAATCAAAAAGCAGGCTGCCGAAGAGATCGCCGCCTCGTTGTGGCGTGATTATCAGCGTGGAGGCCGTAGCGACAAGCCGCATTGTCTGCGGCCTTATTTGAACGAACTCACCAGTCGCGAACGGGGTCGTGAGGGGGGGCGTGATGGTGACAACCGTGACGAACCGGATGTTCCAAAACGACAGGCCCGTCATCAGCAGAAATCCTGAGAAAAACGTATGACCCTCTCAGCCTATTGAAAAACGGGGACTGACTCCGACCGAAATCAAAAAAACGGGAATCCTACGCCGTGCGAGGTGTCTGTCCCCCTTTTTCAACTGACTGCTATCACAAAGATCTCGAGCTAAGGATCTGCCATGTTTCGTCTGCCATGCCTGGGATTACTGGTGATCATCGCGACAAGTGGGCTATTTTCGCAGGAAGGGCGAGCCCAAACAGCCCTGCCCCTCGCTGAACTCCAGCGACAAGAGCTTGAGCAGTCAACCAAAGAACTGCAGCAGCAACTCGACCAGCATCCCCTGAGGACCACACCCGCCTGGAAAGACACCGCCATCTTTGCCAAGGGGCTCGCCTGGGCCTTGAAGTATGACCGGGAATTCAGCGTAGCCGATCGGGAATTGCTCGAACAGGGGATCCAAAGGGGAAAGCAACGGCTCGCCGCGTTGACGGACCAGACCCCCACTTGGACCAGTCGACGAGGAAAAATCGCACTCGGTTATGAATCACGCGTTGATGGCTCGATTCAACCCTATGGCGTCATCGTGCCGAAAAGTTATGACCCGGCAAAACCAATCCGTCTGGATGTGGTCCTGCATGGCAGTAGTCGCCCCGTTGGGATCAGCGAATTGCGGTTCATCGCGCGCTTTGACGAAGGGGATGCCCAGCAGGGTTCACCCACCGACGAACCGTATCTCGAACTGCATCCGCTGGGGCGTGTCGAAAATTGTTATCGCTGGTCGGGCGAAACCGATGTCTTCGAGGCGATCGAGGATGTCTGTCATCGCTATAACATTGATCGTGAGCGGATTGTATTGCGAGGGATGTCGATGGGGGCTTCGGGGACCTGGCATCTGGGCCTCAAACACCCCGATCGTTTTGTGGCACTCGGCCCCTACTGCGGCTATGTCGACACGCACAAATTTTCCGAAACCCCGATTCCCAACTTTGTCAAAGTGGGACCGCTCCCCGCACACCAGGAACTCGGCCTGCACATGCTCGATTCGATCGACTACGCCGCCAATGCGGCCGTCATTCCGGCGATCGCCTGCATGGGTGAAAAGGATGTTTTCTTCCAGGCACACGTGCTGATGGACGAGGCGATGCAGCGCGAAGGACTCAAACTGATCAACCTGATCTCACCGGGAACCGGACATGTGATTGATCCGGTGACACAGGGGGAACAGTTACGGCGGATTGCCGAGATTGCGGCCCCCGGACGTCGCTCGCCGAACCGACTCCGCTTTGTCACCTGGACACTCAAGTACCACCGCTGCCACTGGCTCGAAGTCGAAGGGCTTCAGCGGCACTATGCCCGGGCAGAACTGGTAGCCCGCTGGCAAGACAACCAACTGGTGATCGAAGAACCGCTGAACATCACCCGCTTTGCGATCGTAAAATCCAAGTTACCCATGATTCCTCGTTCGCTGAAAGTGGGGGACTCAGAAATTCGCTTTCCGAGTCCGACCGAATTCACACGCGATCGCGTCGTGATTGAGCGACAACAATCCGGCTGGGATATCGCGGCCGAAACCGACCAACCGAGACCGACCGCTAAACGCCCTGGATTGCAGGGGCCGATTGACGATGCCTTCACCACCCCCTTTTTGTGCGTTCGCGGCACGGGCCGGCCTTGGAACGACCGGGCGCAGGTCTATGCGGAAGCGAGTCTTCGCCGTTTTGCCGAAGAATGGCACCACTACTTCCGTGGCGAACTTCCCATCAAGGACGACGTCTCGGTCACAAAGGATGACATCGAGACGAAAAACCTGATTC
Organism: Schlesneria paludicola DSM 18645; assembly: GCA_945869955.1. Lineage (GTDB taxonomy): Bacteria > Planctomycetota > Planctomycetia > Planctomycetales > Planctomycetaceae > Schlesneria > Schlesneria paludicola_B. The sequence goes on along the minus strand of CAMBQP010000002.1, from coordinate 54,779 downwards.
TCTTCGGTGACCCTGGCAGCAATCGTTTGATTGCGAGGGTCCTCAAGCATCTGCCGCTGGAATGGTCGCGTGAGTCACTGAGACTGGGGGGTGCTGCGGTCTCGTCCGCTGAGCATCTTCCCGCGTTGATTGCACCGAATCCCCTAACCGGAAATGGTGGGCGTTACGTCGTGCTGAATAGTGGTCACACCTTTCGCGAAGCAGACCTGGCCAAGTTCAACTACCTGCTGTATCCGCATTGGGGCGACTGGGCAGTACTGAAGCTCGATCCCGCACCCGCAACGGCAGGGACAACTCCCCTCGAAGATCAGGTACTACGAGCCGGTTTCTACGACGAAAACTGGGCCGATATTCAGCAGCCTTAGCAGGGAGATCAGTTTTCAGTTTTCAGTTTTCAGCTTTCAGTGAAAACCGTGAGGATACGGTTCTCGCTGAAAATACGACATCACAATGTTTGAATCGCCGTTTTTAATCTGATCGGCGAGGATGGGTCGACCGGAGGTATTTGTGCCTGATGAGGTTGCCGTTGTGACATCACAAATCGCATGGATCATCGCCCCGATCCACTACCGGCTGAATGGCATCGGTCAGCTTGGTGGTACTCAACTCGGCTGGGACGCCTTGTTTGGCAATCCCATATTGCGTGGTGGGCGTTTAGGTAATTGCACGACTGGCCGGCCCGACGCGGCTTGCCGTCGGCGCAAGTCCTCTCCGATTCGATCGACGCTGTTGTCGAATTGTGACGCGAGGCGATGTCGAATCTCGCGTATTTCCTCGGTAATAAAATCCCGAAGCATCGTCGGCCCCCATCAGCAACCCGTCGGCGATTGATCTGCTCGACTGGCGGAAAACCAGAAAAGACAGGATTTACCACAGAGGCACAAAGACACAAAGGAAAACAAGACGAGGCAATTTCTTAAAAAGAAAAATGCGATCAATCCTGTAATTTCCCAGCGAAAATTCCGTGACAAATCCGCCCCCTGATTTTAAATCCAATTCTTCCACACTCTCTCGCCATCGTTTTTTCTCTGTGCCTTTGTGCCTCTGTGGTTAATCGTCTTCTTCCTATTTAGCAACCTTACCCCAGGCTCAATAATGATCGTAATATAATGATCGTCATTGAGGCGACAAGCCCCCCGTCGCGATACTTCGACCGTTGCGGGGGGACGTACCCGGAATCTTGCCAACTCGGAATGTGAAGCGAAACACCCGACTACTTCGCGTAGTCAGCCGGTTTTTTCCCTTTGACGTAGCCGCCAAATTTGAAGGGTGAGGGTTTGTATGCGCCGACGATCCCAGTGGTCAGTGTGTCGGTAATTTTGTCTTCGAGACCGACCGACCAGTAGGTGGCATTCACCAGCAGCCTTCGGACCCCTGTGTTTTCCAGGTCTGTCGAAGAACCCATCGTCGTGGTGAAGACTCGAGCCGTTTTGCCCGAAGCGCTTTTGTAGCTCTTCGTCCAGGCAACCGGCATCATCGGATTGTTTTGAGCCCCTTCCGTGGCGGGATCGGTCGGCTTCATCCCCTGCACCACCTGTCCCAACACCAGCGGTGCGCTATCGCCGGGGAGAGGCAAGCGGACACCATAGACATCCGTCGGGCCCCAAATCTCGCCTTCTTTGATTCCCCGCAGAATCGGATGCTTTTCCTGGCCCTTGGCAATCAGTCCCCGTGTGCTTTGTGAACCATGATTTCCGTGATGGCTGATCCAGGTTTCTCCCAGAACCTGACGACCAAAACCTTGTTCATAGGTTTTGTCATCGGTGTTCCACGAATACTTCGAAAACTTCTTGCCACCGGGAATGTTAAAAGAATGCGTGGCCGTGCGGAGACCGATCACCGGGCGACCCGATTCAAGATAGTCAACAATGTGCTGCATCTGCTCGTCGGGAAGATTGCGAAACCGGGCGGCAATGATCATCAGGTCGGCGGTCTTTAGCGATTCCAGGCCGGGAATGTTGTTGTTCACATCGGGATTAATTTCGCCCGAGGCAGGATCGATGGCGAACAAAACGGTGCAGCGAAAACCATGCTGGGACGAAAGGATCTTCGCCAACTGAGGCAAACATTCTTCGGAACGATATTCCTCGTCGCCACCCACCAGCACGATCTGCTTTCCTTTACCCGGTCCGTCACCCCCCGCAAACGAAATCCATTGATCCTCTGCCTGAAGGGTCGTCGCAGAAAATCCTGCGAAAAACAGGACTGCCGCGGCTGGCAGCAGAGAAGTAAGCCGTGAACGAAAGCAGGTGTTGTGCAGCACTGTGTGTGTCTCTCTGAAAGGGATTGGGGGAGATACCGTGGTTTACGAATTCGTGTTTTACTGAGTCGTGTTTTACTGAGTCGTGTTTTACTGAGTCGCTTTTTTACGAAATCCTCTTTTATTACTTCACGAAATCACTAAATCGTCATGGAGGTGAATCCGCCATCTACCAGCAGATTGTGGCCGGTCAGGAAGCTACCTGCTTTGGGCGAGGCGAGCAGCAAGATCGCCCCAGCCAGCTCTTCCGGTGAACCGAATCGAGCCATCGGCGTATGCCGCATCACACTTTCGATCCGGTCGGGGGTCAACACTTTTTTGTTTTGTTCGGCAGGAAAGAACCCTGGGGAAAGTGCATTCACACGAATTCCTTTGGGTGCCCATTCACGAGCCAGGTTCTGGGTCAGGCTGATGACTGCGGCTTTGGTGAGCGAATAGGTGAAGACACGCGAGAGCGGCGGGCCGGCACTGACCGAGGCGATATTGATGATCGACCCTTTGGTTCCTCGTTCAAGCATCTCTTTCCCCAGCACCTGACAGGCGAGTCGCACACCCCGCAGGTTGACATTCAGAATCCGCTCCCATTCTTCTTCACCGATATCCAGAAAGGGGGTGGCCGAGTTCACCCCGGCACCGTTGATGAGGATATTGGCCTCGCGTCCATTCGCCCGCAGGTGGCTGACCAGTCCATTCAGATCGTCATGCCGCGTCGCGTCGCAGGAAAAGTATTCGGCGGATCCACCCCGTTCCTGGATCAGGCGAACACGCTCGGTGCCATGTTCTTCATTCCGCCCCACCACCAGCACGTGGGCACCAGCCCCCGCCAGTGCATCGCAAAACGAGCCTCCCAAGGTCCCGGTGCCACCGATCACGATTGCGGTCAAGCCGTGAAGACCGAACAAATCATTCAGGTAGTTTCCCGTCGACATTGCTGCTGTTCCGTTTTGTTCAAGTTCAAGATTGGGGATTCACCGGCCACCGGATTCGCGGCAGGCCAAGTTCATCAATTTTGACCTCTTACGCACGGATACACAAGTGGATGACCGGTGTCACGCCTCCATTTGAATCGGAAGCACGCAAGTCACAGCGAATTTTTGAGGTTATCCAACACAGTACCGCGAATGACAAAGAAGCGGGAGGAAGAGAAAGGATCTCAAGGGGGCCAGAAATCAATCGCTTTTCGTGTGACCCATGTCCCAGACCGCGCGCTGGCCTTGCGTTCGGCCCAAACACCCCACGTCGGCCAACCACCCCGCGAAGACGGATTCTGAGGCTTCATACCACTGTTTGTCCGCTCGGGGACAAGCAGAGCCGAACGACTCTGGGCACGTCACCACAAATTCACCGCTTCCTGTCTAACGATGTCGTCCCACCAGACGATCCACGAAAGACGAAAAGCACTGTTTCTCTGCGGACTCGGAAGCCGTGCCACTCTTCCAAGCGGCGATGACACGAACCTCATCTCATAGAGAAAGACGGCAGGCAGGTCCTGTCCCCTCGCTCCGGTACTCCGGGGAGAGGGTTAGGGTGAGGGGCTCTTCGAACGTCAAAATCACCCGCGGCAGTTCGCGATCCTTTCGCAATTCATTTTCTGGTGAATCACCAAGAATTCGATGGACTATTTACGTTTAACGGCAACGGAAAAAGACCCCTCACCCTAACTCTCTCCCCGGAGTACCGGGGCGAGGGGACACACCGCAGTCCTCTCAGTGGCATCATAAGTCACTACTGAGCAAAAACCGGACTGACGACATGGCGTCGCTGGAAGAAACGAGAAAGACGAAGCGCCCTGCTTCTTTGTGGACTCCGAAGCCGTGTCACCCGGCCTGAATACCACGAATCAAGCCCTCGGTCCCACACTCGGCAAAGATCCCACGAGCGAGGACACCTCGGGTGTATCATGGGCACCGATTGACGCGATGCTCTTCGAGGCGCGGTGAAACTGAGCAGTGAAACCCTGCGGTTTCACCATGTGGTACAAGCCTCACCGTTTGACCCGTAGCCACAGGCGCAGGCGGGTCAGTGTTCAGCCGACCTCTTCGAACGTCGGTTGATATCGATCGCAAAACCGCTCTCCCTCGACCCCGCGTCGGTGGAAGCAACGACTGACCAGCTAAGAATCGCTCGAGTGCCACTGCTTCGGAGTCTTCGGAGAAGCAGTGCTCTTCGTCTGTTGGTGACACCTTGACGACGCCATATCGTAAAACAAGCGGCGGCGAATTTTGGGTGGCGGACCCAGCGACGTTCGGCACTGCTTGTCCCAGGGCGGACAAGCCGTGGCATAAATTTAAGAATCCAATCAGTCACCGCTAAATCCACCTCGTTGATCAAGGCTTTGGTTTATCGATGTAAATCGCGCCGTCAGCGAAACGATGAGAACCACTCTGGTAGATCCCCGTTTTTAAATTGAACACGCTTTCAAATTCCTGTGTAAGCTCTGCGTCGGCGTTAAAAAGCTCGATTCACCGGCAGGGGGTTTGTGGTCGAGCGACAAAAGCTCAAAACGTCGTTACACCGTCGGCTCAATCCCTGCATCATCCACTATTTCCGACGTTTCTGCAGCATCGGTGGTGGGATTGAAGACCAGATCCAGGCGTTTGTGCATCAGGTGAATATCCATACTGGCGACCGAGATCACCTGTGTGGTTTCCCAAGCGAGTGGCATCACGAATTTGGCTTCGCTGGGGGTACGAACGACCAGCATCGCGTCGTCGCTGGTTAACTCGGGCCGTGTCAGACGATCGAGTGACCGGTACATCAACGTCCCAGGGTGTAAATCCTTTTCAATCATCACGTACGGAGGATCGAAAAAAATCACGTTGTAGGGATACCAGGGGCCTCCCTGCGCTTTGAACGAACAACGCAAACAGTCGACGCGCCAGCATAACGTCTGCGCCTGAACCTTCAGCATTTCGACATTCTTCACCAACAGTTCGTGGGCCCGATGGTCCTGCTCGCAAAAGACGACGCTGGTCGCACCACGGCTGAGCGATTCGAAGCCGAGCGTCCCGGTCCCCGAGTAGATGTCGAGAACTTTCGCGCCGGGCATCCGATGCCGAATGTGGTCGAACAACATCACCTTCGCACGATCAATGATCGGACGTGTCGTCAGACCGGGGTTCGTGAGCAATGTTCGTCGACGAAACTGTCCGGCAATAATTCGCATGCAAAGTCTTTCAATTCGTTAAGATCGTCTCGCCGACTTCGGTCATACTGTGGTCACACTGCGGTCACCCGGCGATCACCCGGTAATCAGACACTGATCACACTGAGGTCACCCGGAGGTTGCGCTGAGGTCACACTCTGGTCCCAAAATCCCAGGCCTGTTCAGACCCTGCAGCCCCATCCAGGACTGTCACGCCGTTCGCAGGGAAAACACTTCGCTGCGAAGAGACGAACTTCGATTGATGCTATTGTGCGATATTTGGCAATTATTTTCGACCAACTGCCAGATCTCGTGATTCCTTGACCTCGTCCCACTCATCCAGAGACATGATCACTTCGCGTGCCTGGCTTCCATTATAGCCCCCGACGACGCCGTCTTCTGCCATCCAGTCGATCAGGCGGGCACCTCGTCCGTACCCAACACCTAGGGCACGCTGTAACAACGAGACGCTGCCGCGTCCCTCGCGAATCACCACCGCGACCGCCTCATCGTACACGTCATCCCGTTCGCGGACTTCGCTCGAACCGCCCCCCTTGCTCCCCTTGGACGATGGGGCGGCGGCCTTGAGCTGTACCAGTTCTTCGTCGTACTGCGGTTCTTGGTCCGCGAAAAACTCGATCACCTTGTTCACTTCGTCGTCGCTGACATACGTCCCCTGGGCCCGCTGCAGGGCACTGGTTTCCGGAGCCATGTAGAGCATGTCCCCTTTACCTAGCAATTTGTCCGCACCCATTTCATCCAGTACGACGCGACTATCCATCCGGCTGGCCACCTGGAACGAAATTCGGGCCGGCAAGTTCGACTTGATCAATCCAGTGATGACATCGACCGTTGGTTTCTGGGTCGCCAAAACCAGATGGATGCCGACAGCACGGGACTTTTGGGCGAGCCGAATAATGTGACCTTCGACATCTTTTCCCGAGGTCATCATCATGTCGGCCATTTCATCGGCGATGATGACGATATACGGAATCGATTCAGGAACCGTCTCGGCTTCGTCCGTTCCCGGTTCCAGCCCCAGTTTGGCCAAGACTTTTTCCCGACCCATTTTGTTGAAACTATCGATGTGACGGACGCCAACAGCCGAGAGCAATTGATAGCGTTCTTCCATCTTTTCCACCGCCCAGCCCAGTACCGCTTCCGCCTTTTTCATATCGGTAATGACCGGATGCATCAGGTGTGGAATCCGGCTGTAGGGGCTCAGTTCGACCATTTTCGGGTCGATCATCAGCATCTTGACCTGGTCCGGGCTGCGCGTCATCAGCATGGAAACGATCAGCGTATTGAGGCAAACGCTTTTTCCTGTTCCGGTCCGACCGGCAATCAGCAGATGCGGCATCTTGCACATGTCGACCACCAGCGGCTTACCACTGGCGTCTTTGCCGAGGAACATCGGAATCCCCTTCGAATCAATGTCAGCGCGACACGAATCGATCAGCTCTTTCAGTCGGACCATCACCCGAACATCGTTCGGAACTTCGACCCCGACCGTATTTTTACCGGGGATCGGAGCAATCACGCGGACGGAGGAAACGCGCAAGGCGATCGCCAAGTCATCCGCCAGTGACGTGACTTTCGAAAGCCGCAGCCCCTTTTCGAGTTCCAGTTCGAATTGGGTAATGACCGGGCCGGTGTCGATTTCGACAACCTTCACATTCAATCCAAATTCCTGGAAGGTTTTTTCGAGCGTAGCGGCCGCGATCTGTGCTTTTGCGGCGAGTAGCCCATACGGAAAAGCTTCGGCATCATCGAGAATCGAGGTTTCCGGCAAGGGGTGCGGAGCTCGAAACAGGGATGACAACACCGACCGAGGGGGACTTGGCTGAGCCCCCATTCCGGACGGGGGATTTACGCGAATCGGCGAACGCCCCGGTGACAGCGAAAAGGTGGTTGTTTCGGCAACTGCTTCGTCTTCGTCGTCGTCATCGTCGAGGGTCAATCGCCGGGATTCGACACGGCTCTTGACGGGTTTTTCATCGAGAATCGGGGCTGTCGTGACGGCGTGATCGACCTCGTCCGCTTCGCTGGGCGGGTTGATCATGCTGACAATGGCCGCCAATGCCGACGGTGAGAGGTTGGGGGGAGCATTGATCCGAATCGTCGAAACAGGGACATCCGGCACCAAGGCCGGATCGTCGACGGGGTTTTCGATTTTGTCCGTTTCTTTGTCCGCTTTCAGCGTTTGCAGCGTTTTCTCGGGCAACGGATCGGCTGGAGCCGGGGTCGCTGCCCGCGCGGTGACTGGCTTGGTCGTGGTCGCGGTCGCGGCAGTAGTCGTGGCAGTAGTCGTGGCAGTAGTTGTGGTCGCGGCAGGCCGCTGGGCAACACGTCCTCCGAAGGCGAGGCGACTCCACATCGTGATGGGCAAGAGCAGCAAACCGAACGCCATCCGAACCAGTTGTTGCTCGCCGGTTAACAGCAGGCCTGCAATTGCGGCCGTCGATAACAAGACCAGACTGCCCACTCGGGAAAAATGCTGATCCAGCAGAATCGCACCCCAGGCACCGAGATATCCGCCGTTTCCGGCCATTGAGCCATTCAGGCGAAAGGGGAGATACCAGTGCGCAGCGACACAGGCGGCACTTAAAATGAGGACCGCACCGCAGGAACGGGTGATCGGATCTTTGTAGACATCACGAACAAACAGGCGAATATCGAAAACAATCAAGCCGATCAAAATGAAATACGCACCCGCTCCCACGGCAACCATCAGCGAATGTGCCAACTGGGCCCCGGCCGCTCCGCACAAATTCAGCGGCTGAGCATGAATCGGGTAGACAATGTGTGCCGGCGCGTCGGCGGGATCGTAACTGACCAGACTCAGTCCGAGAAAGACCGCCATGGCCAGAACGGTGAGCGCCAGCAGATCGGTTCTGAGTCGCCCGTAGTCGATCATTTTTCCTCCGCCACAGATCTGAGCCAAAATACGACACCGGATTGGCTCGGCCTTACTCACCACGAACGAAACACCACCATGCGGAAATTCACTCGCCGTGATCTCATCAAGCACGTGAAATCATCAATCACGTCATCCAGCATGAAATCAAGCCCGGGTACTGCGACACGCTGTCTGGCAGCGGAAAATTGTGCGGTTGGACGGGGAGATCAAAACAGAGAGACCTCGTACAGCATAACCATAGCATTCGAATTCCCGTCGCGTAGAGAATACGCAGCGAAAAATGGGGTGAACCCTGGACAGAGTTTGCCGGTTATCCCGATCATGCGGGCAAATTGGCGATTATTTCACCAGCTGGACCGAAATCCAATTCCATAACTCATGTGCCACGTCGGTCTTCGCACCGGAAAAGGAGGCGACGGTCGCTCCCACCGGGTTGATGATCTCGATCTGATTCGTGGTCGATCCAATCGCGGTTGGCCGATTCAATACGATGGCGTCACAGTTTTTGTGTTTCAACTTTCGCAAGGCATTCACGTGGGCGAATTCATCCGATTCCAAGGCAAAGCCGACCAGCCAGCGGTGACCCTTCTGCAAACCCAGGTCTGCCAGCACATCTGCGGTTTCGACCAGTTCCAGTTCGAGTGAAACTCCGGTCTTGGCCAGTTTACCGGGAAAGCGGGCTCGGGGCCGGTAGTCACAGACCGCCGCAGTGGCGATCGCTCCGTCACAATCCTGAAACAGGCGATTGCAGACGTCATGCAATTCAGCGGTGGTCTCGACAGGGTGAACTTCACTGCCATGGGGAGGGGTCAACATCACAGGACCACTCACCAGCACCGCCTGATGGCCTGCCGCCAGGACCGCTTCGGCGATTGCGTAGCCCATTCGGCCACTGCTCGCATTCGAGAGATACCGAACATCGTCAAGATATTCACGGGTAGGACCGGCGGTGATCAAAATACGCATCGGAATAACTCAATCGGCCTTTTCGCCATCAGAGGGAACCCAGCAAACGCTGCATAGCGGTGAGGATCTCGACCGGTTCTGCCATGCGACCGGCACCAACCTGCCCGCAGCTCAACCAGCCGGATCCCGGATCAACAAAGTGTACACCATCCGCGCGCAACTGTTGAACGTTCCGTTGAACTGCGGGCTTGGCCCACATTTCACAATTCATGGCGGGGGCAAGAATGAGTGGACAGGTGGCGGTTAGCACCAGAGTCGAGAGCAGATCGCTCGCAAATCCCCCGGCCGCCTGAGCCAGAAAATGGGCGGTGGCCGGCGCGACGACAAACAGTTCGGCCCGTTGTGCTAAGCCGATATGTTCACCGCGAAAATGTTCGATCGGATGAAATAAATGAGAAGAGACCGGGCGACCAGTCAGGGCTTCAAAGGTGGTTGGCCCAATGAATTGGGCGGCGGACTCGGTCATCACGACCGAGACGCTAGCCCCAGCCTGGACGAGCTTGCTGCACAAGTCGGCAGACTTATACGCGGCAATGCCGCCGGAGACTCCCAGCAGAATTTCGCGACCTGTCATTTCGCGACCTGTCATAGACCACGCACGGCCTCAATCCAAAGATCGGGGGGCGTATGCCCCCCGGTTTGTGTCTGATTCGATTCTGTGACGGAAAGCGTCCGTGGGCAGAATCACATATCGTCGAGAGACGGTCCGCTCGAGAAATGACGCTCGCGATTTTCGTCGCTACGAGTCATCACGGCACCGCTGGCATCCAGATAAATTTTGTCCTGGATGATTTCCTGAACGACAATTTCCATGGGATTCTTGGTCTGAATATCGACCAGTGGCCGAGTTCCGCGGTTGAGAACCACCATTCGCTTCTGGATCAACGACGACAATTTAAAGCGGCCACCGACCTTCTTTACGATCTCTTCTTCTTTTAATTCGTCGAGCATTTTCGGCTTCCATTCATTTAAGGCAACGTCTATCGAACTTGCAGCGCCCGTGGAAAATCGTTTCTGCGGGCAATTTCCGAATTTCTATGTGTCACATCGCGTGTCTTGCGATGATCTCTTTGATCTCGCTAACGGCCTGGTCGAGTTGATCATTCACTACTTGATAACAGTAACGGTCTGCCAATGCCAGCTCTTCATGAACCTTTCGCAGTCGGCGTTGAATGGTTTCTTCCGAGTCTGTCGCCCGAGACCTGAGCCGCTGCTCGCAAACTTCGAGGGACGGGGGCTGCAAAAAAATGGTCAGAGCATGGGGAAACAGGGCCATGATCTTCAAGGCCCCCTCAACGTCCACCTCGAGAAAGGCCCAGCCCTTTTCCGCTTTGGCCCGATCAATTTCCGACTTGAGTGTACCATACCAGTAACCCGCCCCGAAAACCTCGGCCGTCTCGAGGAACTCCCCCTGATCCCGTCGCCGGAGAAATTCGTCGGCGGACAGGAAATAGTAGGCAACGCCGTCGACTTCCCCCTTCCGCTGTGGTCGGGTGGTCGCGGAAATGGATTTCACGAGTGGAACGGAAGATTCGAGGATCAGCCGTTCCACGACCGTCGTCTTGCCGCTACCGCTCGGGCCCGACAAGACCAGGATTTGAAATTCGTTCGCATGTTTCGCTAAATCAGGCATGATCACTATCACCGAGACCGTTGCTGCACCATAATCTCTGACCGTTTGTCCTGCGAGGAATTATGGGTCAAATCGTTTTGTCTGACAATCTTTTTGTCTGACAATCTTGATCAGATCAATCAGGAGTTCATCTCGCATCGAACAAGCGACCCACTTCGATTACTCGACATTCTGCACAATTTCACGAATCCGTTCCACACTGGATTTGAGATCAACCGCAGAATGGGACAAGCCGGTATGGTTGGCTTTCGAGCCAATCGTATTGACTTCACGAAACATTTCCTGGCAAAGGAAATCCAACTTGCGGCCGGGAGTGACCCCCGATTCGATCAAGGTCAAAAACTGCTGCAGATGGCTGCGTAAACGAGTGATTTCCTCGTGAATATCACAGCGATCGGCATAGATCGCGACCTCTCGCAAGACATCAACCGGCTCAATTTTCACATCGGTTCCGGCCAGCAAATCCCGTGTCCGCAGGACCAGTTTTTCGTGATAATCGCGAGCCACCTGAGGTGCCATCAGAGCGACCTGTTGTAACACCGTCTCGATCGACTGGCATAACTCACGCAGTTCATTCGCGGTCGCCTCCCCTTCCTTGCGGCGAAAATCCTGCAAGTGGAGTGCGGCGGCTTTGACGGTCTGTTCGACCAACGGCCAGAGTCGCTCGACCATCTCGCTGTTGAACGAATCTTCTCGCATCACCCCCGGTAGTCCGAGCAAGCCGACCAACTCGGGTTTGGGGACTGATAACTCGACCGAGATCGCATTCAGTTGCCGCCAATAGGATTTCAGCACCTCGGCATTCAAGCGAGGCTCGGTATTATCGCTGGTCTGATCAATCTTGACGGTGAGATAGACCGAACCACGGGAAATCGATTCCCGGAGCAGACGCTCGAAATCGGTTTCATGCTGAAGAAAACCGTCAGGACAACGGAGCGACAGTTTGAAATGCCGATTGTTGACGGTCCGAATTTCCACACGGCAATACGATTGTTCCGCGAGAACGATCGCTTCACCATAACCTGTCATACTCAGCAGCACGTTGATTCGCCCCAATAAGATTGGCCAACGGAAAACAATCGTCAGTACGTTGAGGAGGGGTTCAGCGTCAGGCTGCCGAAAAAACTGCGTCTCTCGGAACAGAATTGAATCGGAAATCGATCGCAATTTGCCAAGATCCGTTCCGATGAGGACTGGTTGTGACAAATTGCGATACAGACTTGGATTCTGTCTCTGAATAGATTGAGTCGCTGTAGCCGACAGGGGTCTACTCGGGCTTGGCTTCGGTCGATTCCGGGACTTTCACGTCTTCAGCTGGCTTGTCACCTTCCACCGCTGCGGGGGCCGCCGCATCGGGCTTCAAGCCGGAATCAGGTTCCAGATCGAGTTTCAAATCGGCGTCAGCATCGACGGGCTTGGATTGGCGATCGGAATCACCGACGTCCTTGGATTCCTTATCTGCTTTGACAGAAGGTTCGGCAAATCCCTTGGCACGCTGAGGAACTGAGCTGTAGTTATGTAGGGCAACCACACTTCCGGCACAGAGCAAAATCCACGCAGCAGCGATACCGATGGTAATCCGGGTGAAGACATCCCCCGCCTTGGTACCGAACGCACTTTGTCCACCCATACCACCAAACGCCCCGGCCAATCCACCACCGCGCCCGCGCTGCAGCAAGATCAGGCCAATCAAAAAGAGGCCTGCAAAACCGAGTAACGTCATCAGCAGATAAGGAATCAAATTAGCAAACATGAAACCGCCGTCTTTCCAGCTAACAAAACAGACTACAGACTAATGAGAACTCTTCGCGACCTCGTGAGCAGCACGCAGGATTGCGAGAAATTGATCGGCTTTCAAACTGGCACCACCCACCAGCGCCCCATCGATATTGGGTTTGGCCAGTAACTCTTGGGCGTTATCCCCTTTGACACTCCCACCATACTGGATTCGTGTCGCCTCGGCCACCGAGGGGCTGAACCGCTGCGTTAACCAGCGGCGAATGAAGGCATGCGTCTCTTCGGCCTGTTCTGGCGAGGCGGTGACCCCCGTCCCGATAGCCCAGACCGGCTCGTAGGCGATCACGACTCGTTCCATCTGCTCTGCCGAGAGACCCAGCATCCCCTTTGACAGTTGGGATTCCAGCACCGCTTCGGTTCGCCCGGATTGACGATCTTCCAGCATTTCCCCGATGCAGAAAATGGCTTTGAGACCCCGCTCGAGCGTGGCGAGCAACTTCCGATTGATCACCGTGTCGGTGTCACCAAAAAACTGGCGACGTTCACTGTGACCCAGGATGACCCATTGGCAGCCAACATCCAGCAGCATTTCAATGGCCAATTCGCCCGTGAATGCTCCGGGTTTTTCCGCAGAGACATTTTGTGCCCCCAGTTGAACGCTTGAACCACGGATCACCGCAGAAATCGGAATCAGATACGGTGCGGGGGGACAGACACCGACTTCGATCCCCGCGACTTGGATCCCCGCAGAAAGACCTGCCAAGCCAGATACGATCTCGGCAGCCAGCGACTGGCCAGACTGCAGAGTCGTGTTCATCTTCCAATTGCCAACAACGAACAGTTTACGTGTCAAATCTTCATCCAATCATTTCACTGCGGGGATACGAACCCAAAACTTCCATTCGGACTGCCAAACGAGCGAGTTCATCCAGAGTTCGTTTGACCTTGGCATCCTTTGCATGCCCTTCACAATCGATGAAGAAAATGTAACCACTTTCTGCACCACGTAACGGAAACGATTCAATCCAGGTGAGATTGATCTTGTTGAGCTTGAACGACGCCAAGGCGTCCGAGAGGGCCCCTGGTTTGTCTCCGATCTGCAGCAGGATCGAGGTTCGGTCGCGCCCCGTCGGACCAACAGGCTTGTCACCAATCATCGCGAAACGCGTGACATTGTTCTTATTGTCTTCCACGGAGTCAGCCAGAATCTGCAGTCCGTACTCGACCGCCGCCTGTCGACTGGCAATGGCACCCGCCCCGGGCTTATCCCGCGCCAATTGGGCTGCGGTGGAGGTACTGGTGACTTCAATCAGCCGAGCCTGAGGCATGTTTCGACTCAGCCAGTCACGGCACTGCGAAAGAGCCTGTGGCTTGCTGTAAACCTCGTTAATCTCGCCCCGAGAAACTTTTCCCAACAGATTATGGTGAATACAGAGCTGAATTTCCCCACAAATCCGCAGTGGCAAACGAGTGAACATGTCTAATGTGTCAATAATGCGACCGTCAGTACTGTTCTCGATTGGCACGACACCGAAGTCGGCGTGACCCCGATTGACCTCTTCGAAGACCGCAGCAATCGTATTGACGGGAATCAAATCCGAGGATTCGCCAAAACGCTCAACCGCAGCCATGTGCGTAAAGCTAAACGCCGGACCAAGATAGGTGACACGACGCGGGCGAACCCGATTCCGGACGGCACTTAAAATCTGCCGAAAAACGCCACGAACCGCATCCGAAGGGAGTGGCCCTGGATTTTCGGACTCGATTCGCTTCAACAAGTCATCGTCAGCCCGTGGATCGTAGGTGGCGGACCACCAGTTGGGATCCGATTCGATCACTTTTGCCGTGGCAGCCGCCCGGCGATTGATCAACTTGAGGATCTCACCATCCATACGAGCGATCTCGCTAGCGGACCCCGCAGGTGCCGACGGGGCACTGGATGCAGAACTCGTAGCAGATTTGGCGGAAGCCGGTGCGACACTGTTCTTTACGGGCTTCTTGGGCACCGGTTTACTGGCCATCCAAGCGACTCCAAGGTTAGTTCGAGGTTGTTCATCAGACCTTGACAAATGCGGAAGCTAAAAAGCAACAAATCTTTTACAGTTGAGCTGCGATAATTGCAAGGAAACGGCCCTAATCAAGAAAAAAAGCCCTGGCAAACTGCAGCGGTTTGCCAGGGCAAAGTGAAAATCAGAGCCGTCAGCCCTTTTGCTTCAGAGCCGTCAGCCCTTTTGGATCAGACGAGGAATCGCGCCGGGACTGTGATCATAGCAGTCATTTTCATGCCAGAGAGGGACCCCTGCCGCATATCGCGCGGCCAACATCAGCACCTTCTCTTCGGATCCAGGCTTCGCGACCGTCGGCCCCCCAGGGTCAATTCCCATCGAGTCGAAGTCAATCTCTTCAAAAATGGCTTCATCAGATAACTCGGACCCATCGACATCGTCAATGGCGAGATCCACGTCCGGGTCCATTTCGTCAACATCAAAGTCAAACGACATACGTTAGCTCCACAATCCAATACATTTGAACATCTTAAGTCTTGTTCACAGCAAGTGAGCCTCAGCGCAAATTCTGCGGCTCCCAACGTTTTTGTCTCTGCATTGTTGAGTCTGCAAAGGCAATTGTCAACGATTTTCCGCTTTGTCGAAAAAACATTTCCTAACCGGCTTCAAGTCCCCGGCAAGGGTTCCCTGATGTTTTTGACTCGCGAAACCCAACTTATCGGCAATTGGTGTACACTGACTGCAGTCGACCTGAAATTTTTCCCCAACCATCCTACCAACCATCCTGTTCGAAAGAATCTGAGAAAATCATGTCGTTTCGCCGGTATCTTCTTGCCTCGCGCTCTCCACGTCGTCTCGAGTTGCTGCAATTGGTGGTTCACCCGGAATTGATTGCGGTGATGCCACCCCAGTCATCAGCCGAAGCCGGTTTTGATGACTGCGTCGATCTGGCCGCGATTCGGCAGAGAATGCTGGAAATCGCCAGACATAAAGCCTCGCAAATCCGACTTCAGCTGAACCAGGAAGAGTCGTCGCTGTTTGAGCGACCTCGAACATTGATCATCGCAGCGGACACGGCGGTCATCGTCCAGGGACCTCAAGGGGAGCCGCTCGTACTGGGCCAACCCCCAGAAACCGACGATTGGCGCGAGGTAGTGCGGGGGTGGTTTCTGGACTTTTATGCAGGAAAAACCCACTTAACCGCCACCGCCGTGCATGTCATCACCCCGGATGGCCGTTCAGCAGAACGGGTCGTGGAAACCCGAGTCACCTTCCACCAGGATGTGTCCCGGTGGTTAAACTGGTATTTACTCACAGGTGAGTCTCGCGGTAAAGCAGGTGGCTACGCCCTGCAGGGGGCCGGCAGTCTGTTTGTGGATCGGGTGGAGGGAAGCCTGAGCAACGTGGTGGGGCTCCCTGTCGAAGCGTTACTGGAGCTGTTTGCCGAAGTCTCGCTGAAATAGTCACCAATCCGCAAAATCGCCAAAAACCACCCAGCGGCCGGTCGCCAACAGCCGGCCAAAATGTCAATTTCACGAGCCAATCTTCTGAAGGATCGATCAATGGGCGTGACAGGATTCGCGATTTTCTTGCAGTTGATCACATTTTGCTCGACGAACGATCCAACGCGTATTGTTGTCAGGATCAACGGGACCGCCATCACGGCAGGAGACCTCGAGTTTACCGCCGTGCAGCGGGGTATCCCCGAGGCTGAGCGGGGGGAGGCAGAGCCCAAATTGATCGACGACCTGATTGAGCGGCAGCTGATTCGCGACTTTCTCCACTCGCGAAAAATCGCTCCGAACTCGGAAGAGCTGAAGACGCAAATTGAGCGCGCCGAGGAATTCATCAAAAAACGTGGCGAGGACCCTGCAGCGCTCTTAAAAAAAATCGGTTATACCCCCGAGCGTCTGAATCGCGAACTGGGACTCACCCTCGCCTGGCAAGCTTACGTTCGCCAGACCATCACCCCGAAGCAGATCAAAGAGTATTTCGAGCAGCACAAAGCGGAGTTGGATGGGACTCAGTTGCGAGCCAGTCAGATCTTTCTCAAGCTTCCCCAACCCGCCAATGAGCCATCACAAGCCAGCGGGATTCAAAAGCTGAACGAAATCCGTGAGGAAATCCGTAATCAGAAAATTTCCTTCGCGGAAGCGGCCAGAAAATATTCCGAGGCACCAACCCGCGACCAGGGTGGGGATTTGGGTCTGTTTGGCTGGCAGGGAAAGCTGCCAGCGGCGGTTTCCCAGGCGGCGTTTGCACTCAAGGAAATGGAATTGAGTCAGCCGATCGTGTCCCCCTTTGGCCTGCACTTAATTCAGGTGACCGAACGAAAGACCGGTGACTTCAGCCTCGAAGATGTTCGCGGGGTCATCCTCGACCGGCTTTCGCAAAAATTATGGAAAAGTACGGCAGAATCCGCACGGATTGGGGCGAAAATCGAGCGAAAAGTGCTACCATAGCGCACCGGATGAGAGAGATGAAGATCGGGAAGAACGAGCGAGTCTGTGATTTCAGAAAGGGGCGGTGATGACCGCGCAGTTGATTGATGGAAAAGCGATTGCTGCCGCAATCCGTGAACGACTGGCCGTCGAGGTCGTCGCTTTTCACAAGTCGACGAATCGATTCCCCAAGCTCGCGGCAATTCTCGTTGGCGACGATGCTGCGAGTCAGGTTTATGTCCGCAATAAGGAACAGGCTTGCGCCAAGGCCGGAATTGCCAGCGAGGTGCATCGCCTCGGCGCAAACACAACCCAGGCGGAACTCCTGCAGCGGGTGGCTCAATTGAACGCAGAACCTTCGGTAAACGGAATTCTGGTTCAGCTCCCCTTGCCTCCGCAAATTCATGAGACAACGATCCTCGACTCGATCACCCCCTTGAAAGATGTCGATTGCTTTCATCCGGAAAACGTCGGGCGACTGGCGCAGGGGCGTCCGCGGTTCCTGCCGTGTACTCCGCATGGAGTCCAGCAAGTGTTGCGACTGTCAGGGATCTGCGTCGACGGGGCGCATGTCGTGGTGCTCGGGCGAAGCGAGATCGTGGGGAAACCGATCAGCCTGATGCTCGCACAAAAGGGGGAAACCGCGAATGCCACGGTCACCATTTGTCATAGCCGTACGAAAAATCTGGCTGATTTCACCCGAAGAGCCGATATCCTGATCGCTGCGATCGGAAAACCGCAATTTGTGACAGCGGAAATGCTTAAGCCGGGTGTCGTTGTGATTGATGTCGGTATCAATCGCGTGGGCGACAAGCTGGTCGGTGATGTGGATTTTGAATCGGTCGCTCAAATCGCCTCGGCAATCACCCCTGTTCCGGGTGGGATTGGGCCGATGACGATCGCGATGCTGTTGGAAAACACGCTGAATGCGGCAAAACTGCAAATTTGACGCGGTCCAAAACGGCAGGTCTGAATTTTTCAGGGGTGGAAACCCGGAAATTTCGTTCCGTTGCAACTTTTCTCGAAGACGATAAACTACTGTTGATTCTATAGAGTGTGGAAATGTGAGTGATCATCACTGGCCAGGAATTCAAGAGATTTGTTTGGCAACAGATTCTTGACGTGGCAGTGACGATCAACGTTAGAAACTTAGGCAAGGTTGAGATATGTCGATCACGAAAGAGCGAAAAACAGAAGTCGTGCAGCAGTATCAGCGATCCGAAGCGGATACGGGGTCTCCTGAGGTTCAGGTTGCGGTTCTGTCGCACCGAATCACTCAGTTGACCGAGCACTTCAAGCTCCACAAAAAAGACCACGCCAGCCGACGGGGGCTGTTGATGCTGGTCAGCAAGCGTCGCCGCCTGCTGAAGTATCTCGAGGCAACCGATACCGGTCGCTACGCAGATGTGATCAAGAAGGTTGGACTACGTAAGTAGTTCGGCGACATTGATTCTGCTGGCTGAGCCAGACCAGCTGATTTGGATCAGAGTCCATTCGACTCTTCGGCGTCGGTAGTGGCTTCGTATCATTTGCCGCGTGAAATTTTCGCTGCGCGAATGCTCGCGAACTATCGGCGACCTTGGGGGGGTCGAGCATTCATTATTTCTTTGTAGGAATATCACCGTGAAAGTGATTGTCGAACGTCAATTTGCTGGCAGGACGATTAGTCTGACAACGGGCGAGATGGCCAAGCAGGCAGCGGGTGCTGTGATCGTCCAGTTTGGTGAGACGGTTGTTTTTGTGGCCGCTCAAAACGGACCCTCACGACCCGGAACTGATTTTTTCCCTTTGACTTGCGACTATCGCGAAAGATCTGCTGCTGCGGGTAAGTTTCCTGGCGGATTCATCAAGCGAGAAGGTCGACCAACCCAAAAAGAAATTCTCACCAGCCGACTGACCGACCGTCCGATTCGCCCTCTGTTTCCCGAGGGTTACATCGAAGAAGTTCAGGTCATGTCGAACGTGCTGTCGGTCGATGCCGAAAACGATCCCGACGTGCTGTCGATCATCGGTGCCAGTGCTGCACTCAGTCTGGCTCCTGTCCCATTCAATGGCCCGATTGCTGCAGTTCGCGTCGGCCTGATCGGTGAAGAACTGATTCTGATGCCGACCCGGTCCCAGATTGCTGAGAGTCGTCTCGACCTCATCGTGGCCGGTAGCCGTGATTCGGTGCTGATGATTGAAGGATTTGCTCAACAGCTTCCCGAAGAAGAAATGGCTGATGCGATCATGTTCGCCCATCGTGCGATCGTTGAACTGTGCAGCCTCCAGGAAGAGCTCAAACAAAAGGTTGGTCGTCCCGCGTTTGTCGCACCGGTAGTGCCCGTCAACCCATTCGACGCGATCCTCCGCGATAAGGCGTATAACCGGTTGCGTGAGGGAAAGATTTCCAGCGTGAAGGCCGATCGTAGCAGTGGCACAAAACTGCTGAAAGACGAACTCGTCGCCACCTATTTTCCAGACCATTCGACAACAACATCAGAAGGTTGGACCCGCGATCAATTCGGAGCGGCTTTCGAACGACTTCAGCATCGTGTTGTCCGCGATTTGATCCTCGAAAACAAACGCCTCGACGGACGGACCCCTCAGGATTTGCGTGCCGTATCGTGTGAAGTCAGCGTACTGCCAATCGTTCACGGGTCGGCCTTGTTCACTCGCGGCGAGACCCAGTCTCTGGCCACAATCACGCTGGGAACGATTCGCGATTCGCAGCGTGTTGAAGGACTGTTTGACGAAGTTCAGAAGCGGTTCATGCTCGATTACAACTTCCCGTCGTACTCGGTCGGGGAATGTCGTCCGATTCGGGGTCCAGGCCGACGTGAAATTGGACACGGAGCATTGGCTGAACGATCTGTCTTCTCGGTGATCCCATCGGAAGAAAAGTTCCCATACACCATCCGCGTGATTTCGGACATCATGGAGTCCAACGGCAGCAGTTCGATGGCCTCGGTCTGCAGTGCGACGCTGGCACTGATGGATGCCGGTGTTCCGATCACTCAGCCCGTTGCCGGGATTTCGATTGGATTGGTCAAGGAAGCCAATCGCTTCGTCTTGCTCACCGATATCATGGGTGATGAAGATCATTTTGGTGATATGGACTTCAAAGTCGCCGGTACCCAAAAAGGGGTGACTGGTATCCAGCTTGATCTGAAGATCGATGGGATCAATGAAGAGATTATTCGTGCAACGCTCGAACAGGCGAGAAAGGCTCGAATTGAGCTGCTCAAGACCATGTTAACCTCAATCCGACGCCCACGCCCCGAGATCTCGACCAATGCTCCGCGCCTGCTCAGAACCAAGATTGATCCCTCGAAGATTGGTTTACTGATTGGACCCGGCGGAAAAACGATTCGGGCCATTCAGGAAGAAACCGGTGCGACAATCGATATCTCTGATGACGGTACCGTCATGATCGCGTGTGCCAAAAGTGAAGGGGCTGAAGACGCTCTGGCTCGCGTGGAAGCGATGACGGAAGAGATTAAAGTCGGTCGAATCTACAATGGTACGGTCAGCTCGGTCAAAGATTTCGGTGCATTCATCGAAATCGCACCGGGAAAAGATGGCCTGTGTCATATCAGTGAACTCTCGACAGGCTACGTCAAATCGGTCGACGAGATTTGTAAGGTTGGCGATAAGTTGCAGGTGAAGGTGATCGCGATTGATGATCAGAATCGCGTGAAACTGTCTCGCAAAGCTGTCTTGGCCGAACAAAGTGAAGGTGGGAGCGAAGAACCAACTGCTCAGGAAGCTGGCGACGCCGTCAACGAGTGATTCGTGTGAGACCGTTTGGCGAGGGTCGATGTCCTGAAGCAGGCGTCGACCCTTGCTGATTTTCAAGCCCGGCATCGATCAAGATTCCACTGTCACTGTTGTCAGAAAACTCGTACACGGGTGCAAGAGGATCTCGTTTCTGAGATACCGGGTCTGATCATCAACAAAGGGGATTGACGATCCACAGCAGGCCAACGGTCATAGGCCGTGAAATTGGGCTCAAGAGTGCGATGGACGCAAATCATTCACATCACGACCATCAAAGTTTGACCCGTGACAACGAGCGTCTGCAGTCCCAATACGCCGAGATCGCCTCATTAGCGGGGGGCCTTGCCCACGAAATTCGTAACCCACTCTCGACCATCGCATTGAACCTGGATCTGCTGCGGGAAGACCTCGCGGTGGGTGATTCTCCGCGTGAGCGTCGGATGCTGCAAAAGGTGACCACGTTACGAAAACAGTGCGTGGATCTCGAGCGTTTGCTGACCGATTTTTTGCAGTTCGCTCGTGTCGGAACCCTGAATCAGCAGCCGGCCGATTTGAATCAACTCGTGCAGCAATTTATCGATTTTTATCAACCGCAGGCGGACGATTTGGGGATCGAAATTAGCCCTCATCTGTCGGCGAATCTTCCGCTGGTGAACATTGATTTTCGTCTATTTCACCAAGTCCTGACCAATCTTTCTCGGAATGCCCAACAGGCCATGCCCCGTGGGGGAGTGCTCGAACTCCAAACCTATTGTCGCGATGATCAGGTTTTCCTCGACATCATCGATACCGGAGACGGCATGTCACCGGAAACGCAGTCGAAGATGTTTGACACCTTTTTTTCGACCAAATCCGAGGGAAGTGGCCTGGGGCTTCCCACCGTACGAAAGATCGTGGGGGTTCATGGAGGGACGATCCACTGCGACAGCGAACTGGGCCGGGGGACACGCTTCAGCATCAGCCTGCCGGTCGCTGAAGCGCCCCAGTAGGCATCCCCCAGTAGGCTTGTGTCCCGGTGTGTCCCACTCAGAGTGATGAGCAGGACGTATCGCCTGACGGGCATCCCTTAACGCGGTGAATTCGGATTGTTTTCTGCAGCGATCGCTTTCAATTTGACTCTTAAGGTCGGACGGCTGATCCCCAGGATTTCGGCGGCACGCGATTGTGAGCCGTTGGCGAGGATCATGGCACGACTGACGATCAGGTAGTCGAAGCGTCCCAGTGCATTTCGGTAGGCATCCGTAGAGAGTTGAGTAATTTTCGATTCGACGAAATCTCCCAGGATGCCCCAGGCGTCGTGTTGAATATTGACGAGATGTTCCGTGGGGTGCAGATCTGCAGCAGGCTCGTTTTGTGGCTCGATGGAAAGAAACTCAGGCAATAACGTGGGTCCCATCGAGGCAATCAGCGACTCGCGAATGACGCTTTGTAATTCCCGAATATTTCCGTGCCAGGAATGCTGCTGGAGCCGATCGAGAGCTTCTTGAGAAATGGACTGGACCGATGTTCCCAACTGTCGATTGAATCGGAAGAGAAAGTAGTGGGCCAGTTCGGGAATATCTTCCATGCGATCTCGCAGCGCGGGAAGGTGGAGTGTCACCCCGCGTAAGCGGTAGTAGAGATCACGACGAAATCGCCCCTCTTCGATCATGGTATCCAGATTCTGATTGGTTGCAGCGATGATTCGCACATCCACGGTGAGAGTTTCGTTCCCGCCGACCCGCTGGAACTGCCCCCCCTGTAACAGACGCAGAATTTTGGTCTGTGTCGAGAGCGGCATGTCGCCGACTTCATCCAGGAATAACGTACCGTGATCGCATCGCTCAAACTTGCCGATACGCCTCACATCCGCACCGGTAAAGGCTCCTTTTTCATGTCCGAACAATTCACTCTCGAGCAGAGTCTCGGGAATTGCCGCGCAGTTGATGGCCAGGAAGGGGGCTTCGCTGCGACGGCTATGTTGATAGATCGCTCGTGCAACCAGTTCCTTTCCCGTGCCACTTTCGCCGAGAATCAACACATTGATATCCTGTGGCGCGACCCGTCCGATTTGTTTACAGATTGATCGCATCGAGTCCCCGTTCCCGATCAAACGATCTGAGGTTTCTTCCAGGGTATTGACGTTGTCGATCATGGTGGCCGAACGCATGAGTCGACTGATTTTCAGCGCCTGATCGATGGCTTGCTTCAATTGATGGAAATCCAGCGGCTTGACTAAATAGTCGAAGGCCCCCATTTTCATCGTCTCGATTGCCGTATCTGCGGAACCGTAGCCGGTGATAAAGATCACGAGTGATTTGGGGTCGAGATTTCGAATCTGCTGGAAAAGATCCAGCCCCGATTCCTGACCCAGGCGAATATCCAGTAGGATCACATTCGGGGATTCCTCGCGAACTAACTGCAATCCCTGCTCGGCATTCGAGGCGATCATGATCTGCAAAGAGTCGGATTTCAAAATGCTTTGAATCGTTTTGCAGATACCCGGTTCATCATCAATGACTAAGAGCGATTCCATAACAGACCTTGAAAACAACAACGGGATCAGCCAGATTCACGGCAGGCGAGAATCACATCGAGGCACTCAGCAATTCGGTCGCACTTTCCTCAGGGATATCCGCAGGGACATCCATCGGGACACCAGGAATCGTCAGCAGGAACTCGGCCCCTGCACTGCTTAAATTGCGGGCGACAATCGAACCCGAATGCTCTGCGGCAACGCGACGCGAGATGGCAAGCCCCAATCCAGTCCCTCGCTCTTTATTGGATACAAAAGGTTCAAACAAATGGGGAAGAATCTCTGGGGCGATCCCGCGACCGGTATCGCAAATCCGCACCTGCACCTGAGGATCCCCAACACAATCGTCGTGATCGGAACGAAACACTGATGGCGCGTCTGATGACTTTGTTAGCACCATCCTGGCGTCCACGATCAAGTCACCACCGCTGGGCATCGCCTCGACCGCATTGATGAGCAGATTCACGAGCAATTGATGAAGTTTCTCTGTGTCACCATCAACCAACAGGGGCATGTCGGACATGGTTGTCTGAATCTGGATGTTTTGCTGCCGCGCGCGAGATTCCACCAGATTCAGGCCGCGAGAGAGCGTTCGTCGCAAATCGTGGGTGATGCGATGTAGCGCCGGTGGGCGTGAAAAATCGAGTAATCCCTGGATCGTTGTTTCCATGCGGCCGATTTCATCCAGCATGAGGTGAATCTGATCTTCCTCGATCTTGGGTGTCGAGAACGGTCTTACCGCATGCTGCAACAATAACTTGACCGAGGTCAACGGGTTCCGAATTTCATGGGCGATCCCTGCGGCCAGCGAACCGACTGCGGCGAGTCGTTCAGACTGCAGCAACTCGCGCCGAGCCAACTGCAGTTCACGACTCACGCTTCTCATCCGATCCGCAACTTGCTCGGCTTTTTTCTCGACATCGTCAAAATGACCTGAAGCTTCAATTGCCACCGTCTCCAGGTCGCTCATGGTCTCGGCATCGCGGAGTGTCACGGAAATTCGCGTGATGGATTGGTACAAACGTTGCCCCAGCCTCCAGCCGAGATAAACACCAATCAAGGGTCCGATGGTAAACATCACCCAGCGAGCCTTGATGATAAATTGATTCAGGTTTCGACGATGCACGCGAAATTGATCTACTTGTGACTGGTTGAAATCAAAGATTTTTTGTGCCGATATCGAGATTTCATCCGCCAATTGAAGAATGGATTTGGGGTCGGATGCCGGAAGCATTGATGGTTCTGTACTGGTCACCAGGACGGTCGTTGTTGGATGAAAACGCTGAAATTCCTTGAGGAGTTCGACGAGTAATTTGTCAATCACCACCAATTCTGAACGCTCGTCCTGCTCAATCGCCGAGTCCTCCAGCTTGCGCCTCTCGCTGAGAATCTCAGCATGTAAAGCCGCTCCATCCTGCGCCATATCGAAGGGTTGATCTGCAGGCACGATCAGTCGGGAGGCGAGTTTCCAGACCGCAATCTGCAAGGACTCGGCCGCACGAATCGAAGTCATATTTTCATCGACAATCCGTTGATTGGATTGCTCGGTCCAGAGCAGAAAGTAGGTCGTTGATCCATGCATCAGGAACCAGATGAGCAGCATCCCCGCGACGGGTGTCAGGGTTTGCCTGAGCAGAGACTGGTAAGATTTGGTGGACATTCGCTTTCCGATTTCCATTCGCTGGATCAGCGAAGATCAGCCCGGGACTCAACAACAGAGAGCAAAGGGAGACTCAGTGATTTAAGTGGTTCCTGCGGGGTTGATCCCCGGAAGCATGACGATAAGTCAACTGTTATTAACAAAATCTTTCACGAATCGAACCAATGACAAATCAGGCGGCGAAGTGACATCGTCTCCCGAATCGGAAGCGTTTTTGTGGCCACTGCTGAAGGAAACCAAGACTTCATCCAGCACGCCCGGCAGTTGCTCTTCGTCCAACGCAGCTCGAATTTGTGGATGATGCTGAAAGTGGCGAAGCGTGGCCAGTTGATGATCGTTTCGCTGTTCTCCCAGCGAGGCCAGCTTGGGCATGATCACCAGCATCTTCCGTAATTCGATGGCGGTGATAATCGTTCCCATCCCCGCATGCGCAATCACAAACCGAGCCTCTGCAAACTTGGCTTGATATTCGCCGGGGGTCAAAAATCGGACGTAAGGGAAGTTTTGGGGAAGATACTTACAATTCCCAATCTGCGCCACGACGGGCTCACTGATCGCTTGATTTTTGACCCAACCATCAACCGCTCGTAATAGCCGATCAAACGGGTCCATGTTTCCAACGGTCACAAAAATCAATTTTCTGTTCCAAATTCCAGGCCGACCCAATCCGCACCAACCAGAAAAAAGCTCCTGATTCAACGGGATCAAGTGCGGTACCAGTACGACGGATTTGTGAGAGCACGTCAAACCCGACAATCTCCGAAAAAAATTGTCGCAAATACTGAGCCAACTCGCGGTTTGATCAGGAGGAATGAATTCCGCTTAAAATAGTGGTCATTCAAATTTCTTGAGTAAGAATCGACGGGGCGATGCGAGATTTTCTCTTTCCAAACCCGGCAACAGAGGAAAGACACTTTCCACAAAAAGTAAAGTTTCTTTCCACAATTCGGCGTTTGCCTACTCCTTTTCGACCGTCACAAAAACCGGGGGGCTGGCATAAGTCGCCTTCATCACGAAATTCAGAGAAAAATTGGCCATCATTGCGGTGACCTGTCGTTCCACGGGAGGGGCGGTTTTGTCTGCTTTGAGGGTGATAAACCCTTCGCTGTCGTTTCCCGTCAGCAAGGTCTTGCTCTGATTTCCCTCCATCACGACCCC
This sequence comes from Schlesneria paludicola DSM 18645, assembly GCA_945869955.1. GTDB lineage: Bacteria > Planctomycetota > Planctomycetia > Planctomycetales > Planctomycetaceae > Schlesneria > Schlesneria paludicola_B. The sequence continues at coordinate 28,579 of CAMBQP010000002.1, read as the reverse complement.
CTCCGGAAGGCTATTCGCATACACTTGCTCGAGATGGCGATACAGAAAATCGAGCGTGACATTCGCGTTTACGTCCTTTGCCCGCTCCAAATGAATCAAAATCTTTTTTGATTCACCGGGCTTCAGCCGGATTTCCGTCTCACTGAGCGTCACGGCCAGCAGGTCGGCACTCGCCCCCACAGCAACAGTATGTGTTTCCACCGGATAATGCCCTCGCCCACCGCCCGGTGAGTAATACTCTTGATAAGCGACCGCTTCTGCAGAGATTTCGTTTGACTCTCGCGATGGTTTACTTGCACCTTCCGTTGATAACGCTGCCGGGGCGGCCACAGGTGGAGCTACCGGAGCGGCAAGAATCGGAGTGGATGTCCCCCAGATACGGACGTCGCTTGCAACCTGCTTCGAGTCAGGAGCGGCAGACAGACTGATGCAGCCGTCGATCCCCTTATCCGCCAGGATCCGACCACAATTCGCCGCAACGCCAGGGGGCAAACCGTCAATATGGAGTTGCACCTCACCGGTAAATCCCTGTTTACGCACGATGCGGACAAAGATGGCCCCGTACGTACCGGGGGTCAACTGCGTTTTATCGGTATCGACTTCCAGCAGGAAATAGGGCTGGGGTCTGGTGATTTGCAAGGCGTATTCAAATCCAGGACCACCCCGCAACAGCCCATCACGAATCTCAACAAAATACTTCCCGTCGGCCGGGGCTTCCCAGCCTTCGAGCCACGTATCGGCATGCGTCAGTCGTCCGAATCGACCATCATCCTCTTCACGCACGGGTTGCCCCTGCTCGTTCAGGATGCGCAGGAAGGAATCGAGATTCGACATTTGCCGACGAGCAATGACCTCAAACGAAAACTTTTCTCCTTTTTTTGCCACGAACGCATAACAATCCAAACCTGAAACCGTCTCGATCCGCCCGGCGATGACCAGGGGAATCTCGACTCTCACCGCAGTCAGTACTGAATCGTGATCTCCCGCAGGCTCAACCAGGATCGGCAAATCCGTGACATGAAAGCCAACGGGATTCGAGATCTGGTCCCGAATCGTCACCGGGGCGGAAACCAGTCCCCCTGCCGTCCCGGCGGGAATGCTGACCACTCCCGTGGCATTCTCCTCAAGACTGACGCCGCTCAGTTCCACACGTGTTTCCACACCGGCCTTGACCACCTTCGGATGAGCTCCCGCCACAAAAGGGCGCGAGTTTGCTTCAATGCAATACGTCCAATCCCCATTCCCCTGGTAGCGAACGTCGCGAATTTCCAGCAGGAATTCTCCCCCCTGTTCGAATCGATAGGTGAGGAACGGATCTGCAAAGAGCGTGTTATCCGACATGGCAAGCACATTCCCCCGCAGATCTCGCAGAAACAAAATCGGATCCGCATGAACCTGCAGGTCATGGATCTTGTCCTGCAATCGTTGGCACCGAACCAGAAACTGGATCCCCTGCCCCGCCTCGGCAGAAAACTTCCAGAAATCGCAATCTTCTCCCTTCTCAATGACACCGCAAAGTGTCGCGGGAAGTGTCACCAATTGTCCTTGATCGGCAGTATTATTGTCAGCGATCTCGAAGACCACGGGATCACGGACAACCACCAGTTGTCCGACCGTGCTGGCTCCGTTGGGCGTCGCCAGACGAAATTCACGCACCCCCGGTAACGCATCAGCGGACACGGTGAATTTGACTTTTAATTTGGTCAGCTCTTTTGGCTTTTCCCCCGGCTTTAACTCGGGCAATTCCGGCGGAACGATCTCAGCCGAAACCCCCGTTCCACCCACACGGACCTGATAGGCCCCCCGCATCGTATAGCGCGAATTCACCTCGCACTCGGTTGTGGCCCCCACCTGTACCGCCACCGGCTTCAGACTCATCACCATCGGATAGGAAATCTGAGCCGAAGTCGTGGACGCCGTCAGCAGACTGCTCAGCAGCGCAACGATGAAACCCAACAGCGGTCTCGAGAATGACTCTCGCATGGGAAACTCCTCAAACATCAATGACTCTTTACGTATCAGCAGCATAACGCATGACATCCCTTTGGAAATAGTCTTTGGCTTGAGTTTTCCGTCTTGATCCGTCACACCATGACCCCATGGACCCACTTGGACTTTTACGACAGTATTTTGGCTACGACAGATTCCGCCCTCCACAGGAAGCGGTGATTCGGCGACTGCTGGCTGGGCAGCATGCGCTGGTCATCATGCCGACCGGAGCTGGAAAGTCGCTTTGCTATCAGATCCCAGCGCTGGCATCCCTGCACGGCCCGCTCAAAACCACAGGCAAACCGCCCTTAACGCTGGTCCTTTCACCTCTGATCGCCTTGATGAAGGATCAGGTCGACGCGTTGAAATCACGCAATATTCCGGCCACGTTCATCAATTCCTCGCTGTCGCGCGGCGAGCGACAGCGGCGCTACGCGGCCGTCGCCAGCGGCGAGTATCTGCTGCTGTATGTCACTCCCGAACGGTTTCGCAAGCCCGAATTCCTGGACGCAATCGCTCGTCGGCAGATTGACTTACTTGCGGTCGACGAAGCCCACTGCATCAGCGAATGGGGACACGACTTTCGGCCTGACTATACGCGGCTGCACGAGTTTCGCACCTTGATTGGGCAACCAACAACCATCGCCCTGACCGCAACGGCAACGCCGGATGTCCAACAGGATATCGTGCGGCAACTCGGCCTCGAAGCGGACGAAGTGCAAACGTTTCATGCGGGGATCGACCGCCCCAACCTGCGTTTATCCGTCGAGGAAGTCTGGGGGGACGAAGAAAAATGCCGCCAGATCGAGGCGATCTCACAACGGCACGCCGTGTGTTCAGAGGCTGTCGGTTCAGAGGCGGTGGGCTCAGGGAGTGGTATTGTCTACTTCACTCTGATTCGAACCCTCGAACGATTCAGTGAATTGCTCCGAATCCGGCAGATTCCCCATGTTTGTTATCACGGTGACCTGGAACGGAACCAGCGGAGACGGATCCAGAACCAATTCATGAGCGGCGAGTCGCCACTCGTCCTGGCCACCCCCGCCTTCGGTATGGGGATCGACAAGAGCAACATTCGGTTTGTGATTCATGCCGAGATTCCCGGCTCGATGGAAGCCTGGTATCAAGAAATTGGACGCGCCGGTCGTGATGGCGATCCAGCGGATTGTGTGCTGCTCTACGAGGAATCAGACCTGCTGACGCAAATGGAATTTCTGCGGTGGAGCAACCCGGACGCCGAGTTTTACCAGCGAGTTGACGATCTGCTACGACACCACCGGGAACAGATCGAAGCCTTCGGTTTAGAATGGATGCGGGAAAAGCTGCATGCCCGACAGAAACACGATCACCGCCTCGAAACTGTACTCGGGATGCTTGAGCGGTACGGGGTGATCGAACTGAGCTGGGAACCGCTGCGGCTGAGCTGCCTCAGCGAGCTGGCCCCCGAACTGAAAGATCCCGAGCGACTCGCCGCCAAACTGCGACGAGACCAGCAAAAGCTGCTGGCACTCGTCCAGTTCATTCGCCATGACGGGGACAAAAAAGAGTATCTCCGCAACTATTTCGGCCTGACCAACTGAAGCACTCATCGAGCCGACCAACCTAGGCAACCAAAGCGACCGAGGCGACAAACGCCCCGGGGCCACGATGACCAGGACAGACGGTCTCGACCAAGAGGTCCCTTGGTTGAGGTCACTTCTTTTCAACCAGCCAGATGTTCCGGAAGCGAATCGGATTGCCGTGGTCCTGCAAATAGAGAGGGCCTGGCAGCGGGCCTTCTGCGACCGGTGCTGCCCGGGTTGCCATCGGAACCGCCACGTTCTTGTGAATCAAGACCCCGTTGTGCTTGACCGTCATGCGGGCGTCGTCGGTTTTCTTGCCGCTCGCGTCAAATTTTGCTGCGGTAAAATCAATGTCGTAGGTCTGCCAGGCGAGTGGCGGAAAGCACATGTTCAGGTCTGGCTTCTTGACCTCGTAAATCCCGCCACACTCGTTGTTCTCGCCCAGTAAGCCAAACGAATCCAGAATCTGGACTTCATACCGACCTTGCGAATAGCATCCGCTATTCCCCCGACCCTGACCACGTTCTGTCGGCATATAAGAGAGCATGAATTCCAGGTGCAGTGAATAGTTCTGAAACTTCTGCTTGCTGGTCACCCCTTGAACCAGCAGATCACCATCCAGTTTTCCCCCGTCAAAATTATCGGCAGACTTGCCGTCAAACAAAACCACCGCACCGGCGGGAGGCTTTTCACCCAGTGTCGAACTCTTGCGGTTCACTTTTTTGCATTCACCAATCAGCCCACCACCGTTATCGCGAATCGTGAGGACTTCGTCCTTGATGGTGATCATGGCTTCCGCCGTCAGTTCCAGCGCTCCATTTTTAAATGCCCCCTCGGCCCTCACCGGCTCTAATCCATTCCAGCCATCACCAGGCAGTCCCCCAAAGTAACCGACCCCCAGGAACCGGCTTCCGCCTTGAGCGACCAGTTGTACCCCCAGCTTGACGGTCACACCGTCGCGGACGATATCACCCACGTATTCTCCTTGAATCGCGTAGTCAGCATCCGCCTTTTTGGGATCAAGCACGGCACGATCCTGGGCCATGCCGATCGTGGCGAGTGACGAGGTGAACAGACCCAGCATCAGTAAGACCGAAAATTTCCAGCGCATGAATGTCGCTCCCAGATCAGATAAGTGAATAAACAATCGCACGAAATTCGCCAACTCGGGATTGGATTCGGATCCAATCAGTAAGTGACGGAAGAGTGATTGACAATTGTGCGCAGCGTCGTTCCGAGATTCAACTCGTTACCGACGCCCCGATCAGGCGACCGGGATTGAGCAGCCCCAATGGATCGAGTTGGCGTTTCAGTTTTTGCATTAAACCCCAGCTTGGCTCAGAATCGCCATACATCGGCATACGTGATTTCCATTCGGGGTCACAGTGCATTACCACCAGATTCCCTCGTGCTGCTCTCGCGAGCTGACGAAGCTCATTCAAGATCGCGGTGGTTTGCTCGATCGTCGCTGCCTCATCAGGCAATTGCCCGACGATAATCCCATTTCCGGCATGAACCTGAATGGCGACACCGAGTTGAGTTGCCCGGCTGGCAAATTCCATCCCCCGCGACGGCAGTAGATTGGCCTGAAACGTTAGGGGGTCGTCAGCACAAGTCGGAAACTCGGTCAGTCCCTCCCACAACCGGGTGGCATCTTCGTGGTCGATTCGGTCCGACTTGGATGGACCAGACGGGGCCAGTTCCTTTCGCAGCATCTCGACCTGCCAATCGACCTCGCGCGCCGTTCCTTCCACCCCGACACACAGCACCAGCATGGACGGTGTGGTGGCCGTGCGGGCCGCCATCGAGATCAATCTGGCTGCGGGATTGTTCAAGACATCAATCGCAACCGGGCGCGTCTCGGACTTGAGCAGGATCTGCAGCCCCTGTTCAATCTGGTCGAACGACGAAAAATGGAACCAGACCAGAGCCGATGATTCGGGAAGCGGCCTGAGTTTCAGCGTGACCTGCGTGACGATTCCCAGCGTACCATGCGAACCGACCAGCAGTTTGCAAAGATCATAGCCCGCCACATTTTTGACAACGCGGCCCCCCCCTTTGAACAGTTGCCCCGAGGCATCGACCGCCGAGATGCCGATCACATAGTCACGAAACGTACCATATCCGAATCGCCGCGAACCACTAGTGTTCGTGGCCAATGCCCCCCCGAGTGTCGCTCGACCGGGCTGGGCGATATCGATCGGCAAACGCTGTCGTTCCACGGCGAGTTGCGCCTGCAATTCATCAATCCGGAGCCCCGCTTCCACCGTAATCGTCATGTCACGAGCGGGGTAATCGATCACTCGCTTCAAATTGGAAAGAGGAACGACGACATCCGGTGTCGCAGCGGAACCATAATAGAGAGCGGTACGGCCACCCACAGGACAAATCGTTTTTTTCGGTCCAGCAAAATTTTCGGCCATATACCGAGCCAATTCTGCCTGTGTAGCAGGAACAAATTCCGCAGCAGTCGACATCTCGATCATTTCCACCAGAACTCGAATCACGAACTCGCAACAGAGGCGACCAGAGCCACAGATATTACGGCCATCGCCTCCAGAATGGGACCCACTTCCCCCCTCTCGATCATAAAATTCAGTGACGACGAAAGAAAAGTCGTTCGTACCCGAACTCGGAAATCTCCCTTGAACAAGCTTGGCCAAAGCGTTCCCTCAGGGTAGCCAGGCGATTCCACTTTCCAGAAGACCCGTCTTTCCTTTGGGGAAAACCAGGGTCCTGCCCGAAGCGACGAGCCTCCCAGCGCCCCAAACGTCCGTGAGTCGCGATTTTCAAGCCGCGACCGGACCAAAACTATTCCGCAGCGAGTGATTGGTACTGGACGCTCTGCGTTGACACGATTACGCTGCCATATCATGAGAATGCCTGTTCCTGGATCAACGGAGACGTGCGAGCAATGAGTGACACAACGGTTTTTACACCTGGGACCAAGGGGGCTTCGCAACAAACTATTCTGGTCCAGACCCAGACACCAAGTCTGTGGCGTGGCTGGCTGATCAAATTGCTGCTGGCCGCCCTGGGGCTTTCTGTCATGGCAAATTTTGGCTTATATTCCGCCTATCGGCAGTACTTTGCCAACGTCGAACCACCGAAAGAGCGCTATCATTCCGGCAGCACGATCGCTGCCGAAAAGATTGCGCTGCTGCGAATGGAAGCCACGATCATGCCTCCCTATACCGAGCGGCTGATCCAGCAGATCGAGCATGTCGCGAAAGACCCCACCGTCAAAGGGGCACTGCTGGTCATCGACAGCCCCGGAGGTCTGGTGGCTGACAGTCATCAGATTTACCACCGACTGCAAAAGCTGCGGAAAGAAAAGCCGGTCTTTGTGCAGATGAAACGGATGGCCGCTTCAGGTGGGTATTACATCGCGATGGGGGCTGGTCCCGAGGCCCGGATCTTTGCCGAACCGACCACCTGGACGGGTTCCATCGGTGTCATTCTTCCCCGTTACGATTTCAGCAAAATCGCCGAGAAATATGGGATCGCCTCGGACCCGCTGAAAACCGGCCCGTTCAAGGATGCACTTAATCCCTTTCGACCGATGGAAGAGAGTGAACGGAAGCTCTGGAGCAATATCATCGATCAGTCCTTTCAGAAATTCATCACGGTGATTGACGACAATCGCGACGAACTCGATCGCCAGGGAGTCGAAGCACTCGCGACCGGGCAAATTTATACCGCTGACGATGCCAAACAGAATCATCTGATTGATGAAATTGGCTATCAGGAGGACTCGCTCGAAGCACTCAAAGAAAAACTCAAACTGAAAAATCCCCGCATTGTCACCTATGAATCACCGGTCACGCTGATTGATCTCGTACTGGGAAATGCGAAAGCCCAGCAGACAACTGACCCTTGGAAATCGTTTGTCGAATCGACTGTTCCGCGCGCGATGTACTATTGCTCGTGGCTTCCCACCTTACCGTAAGACGAACGGTTGGGGCGATGTCCCCTTGATCTCGCCCCCCTTGATCTTGCGCATTGGTTCGCCGCCTCCTTCGGTCACCGCCCCTCGGTCGCATCAAAATCAATGCCGAATCAATGCCGAGGGGAGGGGGCTCGTCATGGCCAGCGGTGCCTCACAGCTCGAAATCCACCACCAGCGGAAGATGATCCGAAGCATCCCGTGCGAGTCGGCGTTTGGCCACATGGGCCGCCAACTCCGAAAAGCCCCCCCGCCAAAACGCCTTATCCAAGGCCCCTAAGGGAAGGTACGCCGGGAACGAACGAAAGCGGGAAATGGGTGCTGTCAACTGTTGAAAGCCATGGACGATGAACGGCCCTTTTGCCAGCGTATTGCGCCAATCGTTGGTATCGCCGATAATCAGTTGAGGAAGCTGATGAGCCTCACGAAACAGATGGTGTTCGAGCAGTCGGCGAACCTGCCATTGGCGTTCCTGTTCCGCCAGCCCCAGATGCCAATTGACCAGTTGAACAGGCCCCTGAGGAGTCTCGATCACGGCCATCTGAGCCCCCCGCGGCTTCTTAGCCTGACGAGTTAACTGCACCTGATGATGACTTCGAAACGGCCAGCGCGACAGCAGCAAGTTGCCATAGCCACCAGACTGAACATGAACATTCAACTGGTACAGGCGATGGGTCAGCTCCAGTCGTTCCGCAAAAAATTCGGGCTGATTGTCATAGCGACTGCGACGAACATTCCGATCGACTTCTTGCAAACAGACAATATCGGGCGATTCCGCTGCGATTACCTCGGCGATACGTTCACGACGATAAAGGCGATCGCGCCCCCCGATCCCCTTATGAATGTTGTAACTGAGGACTCGCACTCGTTGCGCTCCGTTTGACCAATTCGCCCCCCACCCTTAATGACAAGATTCACACTCTGGTCAGGGTCATTGTTGCAGCCAATGATCCTGGGGGATTATTCTCTTTCCAGACTCCCGAACAAATCGATTATCGCTCTCGACAGGGGCTCCGTCGAGGCTGAAGAAAAAACCTGGTTGAGCGGCGATATCGATGCACCTGTTCTCGTGCTGGATTTTCCCCCTTTTTAAACCGGTGGTGAGTTACCGGATTCTGCAGCAAAGATCGGAAAATGTCGCGCCCCATCGAAATGGCTGAGCAGGGGGTAACAACCCATCGTTGTCGCCGTAGTCCCGCCATCGTCGTGGCGGCCATCGCGGCATTGGGTATTTTTACCGACCGAATTTATCCGTTTTCAATGGATCACTGGCTGGTCTTGGCTGTCAGCGCCGCAAGCCTCTGGCTGGTCACCTTCTCGATGCAGCGAACACGGATTTCCGTGCTCTTTCTGCTGATGGGCTGGTTCGGACTGATGGGGGCCTGGCATCATTGGCGATGGAACTGTCGCGCGGCGAACGACCTGGCGAACTCGGCCACCAGCGAGCCGATGCTGGCGCGACTGAAGGGCAAGGTGGTTCAGTCGCCCTGGATCGTACGCCCCCCGGCAGGGGACCGTTCCGACTGGCAAAAACCGGAATATACGCTGATTTTGCTGCAATGTCGCGCGCTGGTGACTGGTCGCGGGGACTTGATGCCGGTCTCGGGAATCGCGCGCGTGGCGGTTGATGGTGCGGTCACAAACGTCGCCTTGGGAGATGTGATTGAAGTGACCGGTACGATCACGCTTCCCGCTGAACCCGCCAATCCCGGAGATTTCGACCGACGTTCCTTTCTGCGAGCGCAAGGGATCCATGTGGTGGTCCACTCGGACCATCCCGACGGAGTCGTCATCCTGACCCGCGAACGATCCCTTGGGGACTGGTTGTTCGTTCTTCGTGGTGCTTTGCGGTCGCGCGCTGAACGGCTGATCACCACCTGGCTGGCTCAAGATACCGCACCCGTGGCTCAGGCCATGCTACTGGGAAGCCGGGTCCAGATTGATGAAGAGACGCGACGCGCTTTTCGTGAGAGTGGCATGCTGCACGTTCTCGCCATTTCCGGCATGAACGTGGGACTCCTGTGGACCTGGCTCTGGTCACTCAGTCGCTGGCTGGGTCAATCGGCCAAAACCTCCCTGTGGATCGTGCTGATCGGATTGCCGCTCTACGCCATGGTGACCGATGCCAACCCCCCCATCGTCCGGGCCACGGTCGTGGCCGTAGTGATTGCGTTCGGAAAAGTGCTCGGCCGCAGCGGAACGATCGGAAACTCACTCGCCCTGGCCGGCTTATCAGTCCTGGCCTGGAACCCAACCGACTTGTTTAATACCGGTGCACAACTCTCGTTTCTGGCCGTATTTGCCATCCTGCACGCCACCCACTGGCTGTCATTATTGCGTCAGCAAGCCGCAATCCATCAGGAGGATGCGCCACTGGAAGAATCCTGGCTGCGGCGAATCTCCAGCCGGATACTCCGCGGGGTGATCGAGGCGAACGTCGTCGGCTTGGCGGTTTGGCTGCTCACCTCACCACTGGTCGCCAGAGAATTCCATCTGGTCTCGCCGATCGGCTCGTTGCTCACAGTCTTGTTAACGGTCCCGGTGACACTGATGTTCTGGATTGGTTATTCGTTTCTGTTATTGGGACTGGTCTGGTCGAGTCTTTTCGGCTGGCTGGGACTCTGCTTCGATGGGTTACTGCGGTTGTTCCTCTGGACTGTGCATGCCGGCGCGAGTCTCGAACTCGGACACGTTTACGTACCCGCCCCGCCCCTCTGGTGGACCGTCGGTTTTTACGCCTTAACCCTGCTCCCCATCTTGATGATTCATCGTGGTCAATGGGGATCAGCCCTTTCGGTGCGTGCGGGGCTGATGTGGATCGTGCTCGGCTTAAGCTGGGATCTGCTCCGCCCCCCGCACCGTGGTGCCACGGTGACCTTCATTTCCGTCGGGCATGGCCTGAGTGTTCTCATGGAGTGTCCCAATGGGCGAACCGTGCTCTATGACGCAGGAGGAATGACAGGAGGTGGGCCGATCGCTCGAACCATTTCGCAAGCCTTATGGGCCACAGGCCGTTCACGACTCGATGCGATCGTGATTTCGCATGCGGATGGAGATCACTGCAACGCCCTTCCCGAGCTCAATCGGATCGTCGCCCCGGGAGGGCTGTTCGTACATCACAGTTTTCTCGACTGGAAACAACTTCCTGTGGCCAAGGCGATTGAACAGTCTGCCCATGCCGGGGTTAAGTTGCGACTGCTGTCAGCGGGACAGTCCCTCGTCGTCGACCCCCAGGTCACGTTCACAATCCTGCATCCGCCCCATGATTTTCATTCACCGCGAGATAATCCCAACAGTCTGGTCTTGTTATTCGAATACGCGGGCCGAAAAATTGTCCTGACCGGGGATTTGGAACTGGATGGTCTGGAAAAACTGCTGCAGACGCCGCCGATCGATGTCGACATCTTGTTGTCCCCACACCACGGCAGCCTGAAAGCCAACCCCCCTGATCTGGCCCGCTGGGCAACGCCCGAATACCTGGTGATCAGCACCCCAGAGCCGGCGACGGCGGACCGGTTGGCACAGCGGTATGGACCCGAAACACAAATCCTCACCACCGCAACGGAAGGCGCAATCCGTTGCCACATCAGCCCCGACGGCCAATTACAGATCGAACCCTTTAAGAAGAGATCCAGAGAATCTCGATCAAACCCACTGCGCCCAGGGTGGCCAGAGCGGCTGACAAAAGCCGAGTAATTCCAACTCTTCCTTCGTTTCCTTCGTCAACTTCTGTTCAAAAGTCTTCTATTCAAACCCCTTAATTCCCTCAGGGGACACCCGGTTAAACACCCCTTAGGGGACACCCGGTTAAACACCGTAGTCATCAAGAGGGCTCGCATCGAATTCGCGTTGATATTTTTTCCGCTCGTCGCACCAATGATTTCAGCGACCTGCACATCTGTGGTCACCTTGTTTCACCCATGAGGGCTCACAGACAGGGATACAAGGGGACACCACAAGAACATGTTGTTTGCTCCCGTCTGGAGCCATTTCTACCTTGTTCAGCGGAACGCCCCCTGGCTTAAAACAGCCCTGTGATTGGGCTGGATTCAAAGATGTGTGTCGGTCGGTTGACATCGTCGTACCACGCTGCGGTGTCCGGTAACCCCAGTGCCGTGTAAATGGTCGCGGCCAAGTTCTCGGGCTTTTGTGGGTCGCTGGCCGGGTAGGCCCCAATCTTGTCCGAAGAACCGACAACCCGCCCTCCCTGCGTTCCGCCACCCGCAAAGAACACCGTTTGGACCGCCCCCCAATGATCGCGGCCCGGCAATTTATAATGCTGCGGCAAGTGCGATACTTTGGGTGTTCGACCAAACTCGCCCGCCATCACGATCAGGGTATCGTTCAGCATTCCCCGGTCATGCAAGTCATCCAACAATGCCGACAGTGACTGATCAGTCGGCGGAAATAGATTTTGCTTGAGGTGCGGAAACGCCTCGCCATGTGTGTCCCAGGTTTCATTGTTTCCCAGGTTGACCTGCACGAGGTTCACCCCCGCCTCGATCAGGTTTCGCGCCATCAAGAGTGACCAACCAAACGAATGGCGTCCATAACGATCCAGTGTTTCGGGGCGTTCGAGCGACACATCCAGAATCCGTTTGACCTTGGGGTCGGTCAAAAGCGAGATCGCTTTCTGGCGTGATCGATCAAACGATTCGGTCCCCGCCGCCTGATCCAGATCCTGTCGCTGCTGTTCAATCGACTGCAACAAATCCCGGCGTTTGTCAAACCGATCGAACGAGAGTTCCGCAGGGAGCGTCAGATCCGGGATCTGAAATTTCCGATTCGCCTGAAACACCCCCGCTCGATCCTGATGATCAAACGCATACCCCGGATAAGCACCATAACAATTGGCGTCATAAGGAGCCGCATCAATGAACCAAGGTTCACGACGAGACCCCAATTGGCCCGCAAACTGACCGGGAAGCACACGGCGCGTGGTATGAATCAGCCGTTCAGGGAGGACCGCCGCCGGCGGCAGATTGTTCCGAGACTTCGTGACCGCCGAGGCGACTGCGGCGATCGAGGGCCAGTCGGTCCGCTTCGGCCCGTTGGGATCAAAGCCCGGAGGAAGTGCTGTTTTTCCCGTCAACATCATCATGTGACCAGCGGTATGATCGTTGGTCGGATGCGTCAACGAGCGACAAATCGACCAGAGATGACTGCGCTGCGCCAGTAATGGCAGATGTTCACAGATTTCGAGTCCCGGCGTTCTCGTCGCAATCGGCTGAAACTCGCCCCGAATATTTTCCGGCGTCTCGGGTTTCATGTCGAAGCTGTCGTGTTGGCCCAGCCCCCCCGAGAGAAAAATGTAGATCACCGATTTGGCGGTCTGCTGACCACGGTACGTGGTGACATCCGCCGCCCGCAGCGACTGGACGTGATTCATTCCTAACCCGAGCAGTCCAATTCCTCCAGCCTGCAGCGCACCACGCCGCCCCATCTTGGGGTGCATCAAATTGGGTTCAGGAATCGACATCGGATCTTCTCCGCGAAGTCAGCAATCAATCAACAGTCACACATTAAGCGTAACCAATTTCACCACGAATCGCAATTTCAACTGAGGAAACGCAACGCAAACCCCCGTGTTCCCTCGAGTCCCCTCGGTTGCCCGCAGTTTACCAGACCACGCACGATTCACCGAAATTGACCAGAATTCGCGACATGGCTGTCGTCGATCCACGAGTGTTTGACGAGGTCGCCAGCGGCAAATGAACGGCCAGAAAACAGACGGCGGTTAGCCTAAAAACCAGACCAACATCACCATCGCCGAGGTGCCGCCCAATCGCTGATCAGAGTTGGCAAGACCGAGCAATCTCGGATTCATTCTTCTGACAAGAAAAAGAGACGGCTCCCTTCGTGTCACGAATGAGGCCGTTACTTCTAATCCGGCAACGTGACAGCCCCAGTACTCGACTCGCCACACTCCAATCCAAAAAAGCGACGGTCGATTTGAAAATCAAAGACGATTTCTACCGGAGGAAGATTCTGTTGTTCGCGAAGTCGGTGAAACTCGTTGATTTCATCCCTGAGCTCGAAGGCAAGATTGTCGCCTGTTGGACCCCAACCCCATCTCAGCCAAACTTTTTTCAAGTGCGGCAGTGGCACAAAGCTGAATAAAGGTGCGAACCAATCAGAAATTTCAAAAGTAAAGATTGGGGGCTCTCCAGAGATTATATTCCCCCCCGCTATCAGTCCGATGAATTGCAATGATTCGATGTTCGAGACGCCTTGAATTGCACGAATTGACGATAAGAATAAAGACTTCAGATTTCGCAATTCGCTAATCGGCTTCAAGTTATCCACGAATGTGACTGATAAATCCAGTATTTCGAGATTCCTCAGATATTGTAGTGGCGAAATGTCTGCGATTTCGGTATGAGATATATTCAAATGTTTGAGTTGAGGAAAACGAGACAGTGTCGATAAGTTATTGATTCTGGTCCAAGACAAGTCGAGTAGCGTGATGCTTTTTGTGGCGACTAAGTGGTTGATTGTTGTGACGAGACTATGAGCTAACAGACGGGTTTCAAACCAGCCACTATTCTCTGCACGCCATGGCGTCACTAACGAATCGACCACCGCTGGTATTGCGAGAGCATCAACGGCTTTCGCAAGCTCGTAAAAGACTTGCTCGTTTTGATCCGGCAAATAATCGTTGATCGCTTGCCGTGCGAGTGGTGTATCGATCAACCTTAGGGCGTGAACAGACGCAGCTCTTTCGTAGAATGCGTCATTCGGTCGATATTTCAGCCATTCGACAGCCAGATTTCCCGCAGTGGCTAGTGCCTCAGCCTCGGCAAAATCTCGGGGGGGGAAACAGGTGCTCCTGTAATTTGTCGAGTTGGGTTTGTAACTCGGGATCCAGATCCAGAGCGACGGATCGACAACGAAGTGCCAACAGTTGGCGTTGCCGGGCTTCGTTCAGTGTCACCGAACCATTCTGCAAATGCTGTGGTAATTCAGAAAAACGAACAGAGTCGTACTCCGTCGCCAAGCTCAGATCGTCATTTTTAAACGTCAGAATCAGCCGGATTAAATTCGTTGCAAACCCTTGTTTTTCGGTTGCGGCAGCGAACAGGATGACTGGACGCCATTCCGCGTCGCTCCAATGGCTAGCAAGCAAATTCTCGTTTTGCTCGGCAACCAGCCGTAACGAGGTGAGATATTCCTTGAAGGTGTTATGCAGAAAATCGACTCGTCCGGGCGAGGGTTCACGCAGCATCCCGCTTCGTTCAATCAGGCCGGTCATGATCAGTTCCGGGTCGGCAGATTTTCCCAAACGGGCCAGCCGCTCTTCGACCATTTTCAAGGCCTCGTTACGCGTCAACGAGGAAGTCTGCCGATGTACCATCATATCATAAGCCAAGTCCTGCACGATCAGCTTTTTATGACGATATTCGAGTTTGGAATAGGGGGTCGGGAAAGACTCGTCCCACAGGCCACTCAAGCGGTCGCGGTCATCAAGCAGCATGAAGCAGAGTCGCTCGGTTAACTCGATCTCGCTGGGGGGAAGATGCTCGTGATTGCGTCGATGAAATGCACAGATCATGGATGCCAGCAGTGGGTATCGCGCTAATCGATTGATCGAAGGGTGTTCGTGCAACTTGGCTTTCAATCGCTCGGCCATACCTGCCAGACGGGGATCATGGTCACCCCGTCGCTTCAGCTCTTCACCGACCGCCTGATGCCACTTGTCAATCAGCTGGGACTGATCTTCGTTACTCATCGGATTGACCGTTGCTTCGCGAAATCCCAGATCCGCCAGCCAACCAAGGCCTACCGCCTGTGGCCGCGTGCTGACCAGATAGTCATTATGGGGATACAAGACCGTGAACGAGGTCAACCAGGTTTTCATCGCCGCGCGATGCGCACGGGGAATTTCGTCAATTCCGTCAAGCAGAATGATCGCTCGCCCCTCTTGAAGAATATCCACGATCCCCTCGTCGAGGGGGGGCCCGATCTGGCGAACAACCTGTTCAGGAAATTGTTGAGGCTCGGGAAACGTCCCTTCGGTGAATTCTCGCAGCCGAATCAGAAACGGAATCCGCAGAGACCAGTGTTTTTCCAAAATTTGCCGATGGAGAGCATGCGGGTATCGAGTCTCTTCGGTCGCGGGAATCCCTGGTTGTTTCAGGACGTAAAGCCCTCCTCCCGATTGCGAAATCACCCCGCCATAAGCGGCCTGAATCGCGATCCAGCGAAACAAGGTACTTTTCCCACTTCCTGCCTCGCCCCGGATCAGCAACCGACCCGAAACGGGGGAAAGCTGTTCCAAGACCCTCTCGACAGGGAGTGAAACACCCACCAAGTTTGCGGTTTTTTCGTTTCGCAGATCCTCGTCTTGCAGATCCTCGTCTTGCAGATTCAGTGAGACGTAAGCCACCGATAAGGCGTGCCGACTCGCTTCAGGGGGAATATCCGCCCCGAAAAGTTCAAGATAATCAAGGTTCCGGATTACCCCCTGGCGGTAATCCGCTTCGTATCGAGTCGCCAAGCGGCGAGAATCGGCAACGACGATCCGTTCAATCCATTCCACCGCATTCAGTGTTTGGTCGAGGTCATTACCAATCCGACTCAGTCGTTCGAGACTCTCTTTTGCCACGGCCGATTGGAATTTTGGTAGTGCCGAAGCCAGGTTGACCAGGTAGCGAACAACCTGATCGAGCGCACGATCGAACATTCGTTGCTGTTCGCTCGAAAGAGGGGCCTGTTCGGGAAGAGCCACCCGACGAAACTGATCCGCAAGCTGGGTCGGGTTCAGGTCGTGTCCCGTTTGGTTTGGGAACTGAACCGGATGGTTCAGCGTATGTCCCAGTATTCTGGCCACCTCATTGCGACCGGATTCATCCAAAGCCTCTGCTGTAAAGACCGAAGTCAGCCGTGCGGCAATTTTCTCGCCGAGGCTTTCGAATTCCCTGACCGCTTCGCGCAAAAGAAAGGGGCTCTGGACCGTGTGCGCAGCAAGCTCGGACAATCCGCCAAAGGGGATCGCCGGAAGTTGCAGGTAGTGACACATCAGAAATCGGGCCAGCGCCGGGGCGACGGTCGTCGCCAGAACCGATTCAAGATCTTCGCCATTCGAGAAAAATTCGAAACTTCCCGTTCGCCAATGCCAAAAGTCGGGGGCTTCATGCGCCAGTGCTGACAGGCTTGGTCGATTGATCCACAGGACCACAGGAACAGGGGCGCGACTGACGAAGGCGTCCCGCTGCAGGTTGGTTCGATGCAAAATCGCAAACCGGTCAGGCGGATCAAGTCGCGATCCCGCCTCCATCACAGCCTCGATACCGGTCACGGCAATCGCTCGTTGACAGCCTGGCTCGGTAGGGATCGTCTGAAGATGAGCTTCCAGTTGTTGCAAGAGATTCACATCCAGCGAATGATCAGCCAGATTCAGGACCGTCAGGTGAATCTTGTCCTTCGCCGCCGCGGTGACGGCCAGGGATAATTCTTGCGTTCGCGTGGAGGGGACATCATAGGTGGCCAAGCCAAGCCGAAAGCCAACCGAATCCGCCAGGAAGAAAGTCAACCCGCGTCGACTACGGTCGCGGTCATCCTGCGGCGGACTGGGGGTCTTCTGCGGTTTCCGCTGCGTCATTTGAGAGCTTCTTCAGAGTTTCCTGAAACGCATCGATCAATTGTACGATCGGATGTACGTCATACCAGCATTTCTCGCCATTGTATTCGAGAACCGACCCGTTGAAGAGCAGATCACTGAAGAATTCTCGTGCGCTTTGTACGCTGGTGCGGTCAATTTTTTCACCGGGTCGCATGGGATCCTGCTTGGTTTGATGCACCCTGCACAGCATGGGGAAGTAGACCTCAACCGGAAACAGCATCCTTTCATAATCAATTCGCGTCTTTTTCACCGCGCTTCTGACACTCGGCAGATCAATCATCGCTTTGTAATCGACGCGGGCATCGGTCTGGGCATAGCTCAGCAGTCGCATCAGATCACGCACCGAACCTCCTGACATGCGAATCAGTTCGGTGATGACCGCAGGGCTTTTGAAAATCGAGTCGAGTTCCAATCGGGCGGACAACAACTTTTTCAGCACATCACGCCCCTTGTCGAAACGCCTGCCGTCGGGATACTGCAACTTGACCATCGGGAGCGTAAAGGTGTCAAAAGTGTTGTTAATACTGCTCGGTGCGAGAATCATCGGCAGCGGGACGGTGTAAATCAGGTGAACTTTTGGCCGTTTCAAGAGTTCGCCGTTTTCCAGGAACAATTCTCGACCAACCTGTGGCAATAATCGATCCAGGTTATCGATCACGAGCAGCAATTCGACCGGCTTACCTACGGATTTCAGTCCAGCCCGTGCGGCGTCAAACAACTCGTTCATACGATCGATCAAGTCGTTGGCATAATTTTTGAGTGACCGACGAATCTCTGTCCGCCGCTCGGTGCTTCCCATGAACGAGGATTTTAATTTTGCAGTCAATGACAAAAGGCCGAAGAGACCCGCTTTGGACTCGACGCCCGCTTCCAATTTCATTTCCGCTTTTGAAACATCATCCGTGATTTGAACCTTTTGCTCGAACCAAGCTCTGACGCGGTCGATGACGGAATCATCGACGGGAATGGACGCTTCATAAAAACGTTTGGCCACCGATTCGACAATCCAGAGAAACAGATCCGGATACTCCATGGCGTGCAAGAGACTGTCGTCAACAAACAAATGTACGGAATAAAATTCTTGGGCCAGCGCGTGCTCCATCCGGTAAAGTTCGGTGGATTTCCCACAACCACGATGACCAGTGAACGCGATCTTGGCGAAGTCTCCTCTTTTGACACAGTCCTCCAGCTTAAGCCGCAATCGACTTAGGTCGCGCGTATCGCGGCCAGCCGAAAGATCCACATAACGCACGTCCCCTTGTTTCAGAGGTTGGACTTCGGTCTCCCCAGCCACTTCCTGCAGGGTTGATGCTTTCCGAAATGTGGACATACGGAATCTTCCTGTATTTCACCGAGGATTCAAAGTTTTGATCGCTCGCACAATCATATCCGAGAGTTTGATGAGAACTCCATTCCTCACAGGAAAACCCTCGTCTGTCGGATGGCCGGACGCGAATCTCAATGCGAATCCAGTTGCGCCATACCTGAATCGCAATCGCAACTCGCTCGTTCGTCCCCGTACTGACTGGGCTGGTCTCATCGTTTCGAGGCGGACTCGTCGTTGCAGCAACCGGGCATCTCGCTTCATCTTTACCGCAGGGGGGGCGTGTCGGTCGCTTTAGCCTGTATGTGAAGGGCTGAAAAGTTGACCTACAAAAATTTTGATCGCTCATGCGAATTCAGCTTCCTTGCCACCACAGTTTCCTAAACTTCGGCTGGCCCCCCGCCCAACTTTTGCTGCCGAGCAATTTGCCATCCTTCTCGTAGTATGCCCTCAAACTGAGAAGATCGATGTTCGTCCATGACGACAGAGCCTCGCCGTCGTTGGTCTTGAAATCCTTGGGCGCCAGCGACACGGTTTGTGTCTCCTTGCCACCGTTGAGTCTCACAACGGCCACGAACTCTTGCGACTTGCCACGGTAGGACCGGAAAAAGTTTTCCGTCAGCACGATCACCAGATCATTCGGTTCCTCGGCCTCGATGTCGAGCATGAGCTTCTGCCCCATAGGCCCCTGCCACTTGGGATCGGCAAGTTTGCGGGTCGAGAATTCCCAATGATGCGGATTGGCCGCCTCCAACTGATACCAATCACGCCAGCCGTGCGCGAAATCGTCGATCAGCAGGTCGGGTGAATCCGTCGCTTTCACATCATTGCGCTGAAGGTCTTCCGGGATCGCCATGCGCAGCAGGGAACTGATTGCATACTGTTCGGTCGGTCGGGCATAAGGTTCCGACTCGGCCTTCTTCAGAGGATAAGTGACGTTGGCGAAGGCAAAAAGAGGTCGATCGATGGCCAGGATCGGCAGCTTGGCCGTCCAGGTATCACCGGACTTCCTCGCCTCGGCGGACCGCCAGAATCTCGCTCGCGCATCGGGATCGACAGCATAATAGATGTGAACATCGGCCACCGGCTGCGACGAATCGGGCGTGACCTGCAATTCGGGAACATGGTCTTCCGTGTTAAGAATCAGCTTCGAGTCTGGAGTCTGCGGAAAGCGAAAACTCCCCTTGAGGTATTGGTCAAACCAGAGGGGCCTCGTTACGGCGAAATCCGGTGTGAACCGATGGTTCATGTGCGGGGTGAACGAGAACCGAACGTTTTGATGCGGGATCAACTCGCTGGTGCGGTAGGTGTCGTCCATGATCCCGTGGAAATCGTTGGTCGATCCCAGCCAGAGCAGCGGGGCTTTGATGTGCGGAGCATATGACTCGAAGCCGATGGTCGCCTTGAACAGTTTCACGTCACCGTTCGGCCGCTCCAGCGTCACCTGTGGCAACAACGGCCACGGTTCGGTGCGGAAACCTGACCCACCCACGGACGGTGCCGCGGTCTTCACCCGATCGTCGCTGCCAGCAACATAGACCGTCAGATTGCCCCCCATCGAGTGACCGTAAACCCCCAGGCGGTCGGCATCAACTTCCGGCTGTTGCTCCAGAAACGTCAGGCCACGTCGGGCCCCCAGCGTGAGCCAGTACCAGTTGTTGTTCCGGGGAGACTCGAACGGATCAAGGTACTGTTCGCCGGGCTTGAGGTTGAAGTAACCCGGCACGTTCTTCTGCGTGGGATCGATCGCTCCCCAATTGGTGTTGGGATCCCCTGCTTTGCCGTTCTCCATTTCACGACCGCCCCAATTGATCGACAGGCAAGCGTAGCCACGCTTGGCATAGAACTCGACCTCGTGCAGAACGGCTCGCTGACCTCCGCCGTGGAGATGCAGCAGGCTCGGCAACTTCTTGGCTCCCTTTGGGAAGCCGAAGAACGCCGCCATGCGTGCCGGTTTTTCCCTGAACGTGCCGATGTGGAAGGTAAGGTCGCGATAAACGATCCCGCCCTGCTCCCACTCCCGAACGACCTTGGTGTCGAGGGGCTCTTGCCTGGGATCAAAGTCAGCCCACAGTCCCTTGACCGTAGCTGGGGCTGTAGCTGGGGCTGGGGCTTTCGGCTCGTCGGCGGCGAAGTGGGCGGACGCAAACGAGGCGAGGAAAATCGAAACGATCCCAATGCACATTATGAACGGACGCATATTACGAACCGGCTTCCTGGGAAATTTTCTGATGTATAAAACACGCCTGAAAGTGCGTCGGTCTACAAAGGACCCCGAAAACGGGCCCCGTGCTTAAGCGGGAATTCCGAGTTTCAGGAACGAGGTTAATGCGGATTTCCGTAACACGCCAGCGGAAGCGATTCCGTAACCGTTCACAGCGAAGTGAGGGGGACAGCGACAGTTTTCCCAGCAAAACGTGGAGTGAATGGTTTGAGCGATTTGACGGATCGTCACTTATTCGCGTGAAAAATGAGCCAGTCCCCGAACGATGAACGGTTACGGCAATCCCTGGCAACGGCACCTCCCGATGTCGTCGCAAAGCTTCGCAATCAGTATAACACAGGGAACCAGTCTCAGGTGCCATCCCATGCAAAGTCAACGTAAACCATTCCCACGGGGATCGACGGCGTCGTGATTCAATTGGTATTTTTAACACAGGCGTTTAATCGGTTTCTTCGCGAGAAAGTTCTCACATGCATCGAATCATGAACGTGATCCGTCGAATGACAGTCATCCATTTGGCCTTAGTTGGATCCCTGCTTTCCGCAGCGGATGCCCCCAAGCGCCCCAATATCGTGGTGATCGTCGCGGACGACCTGGGATACGCGGACCTGGGATTTCAAGGAGGGACTGATATCCCTACCCCGCACATCAATTCCCTCGTAGCAAACGGGGCACGCTTCACCAACGGTTATGTTTCCGGCCCGTATTGCAGTCCGACACGTGCGGGCTTACTGACCGGTAGGTATCAGCAACGATTCGGTCACGAATTTAACCCCGGAGGCGAAGGACCTGCCGCGGCGGGGAGAAGTGAACAGGGGTTACCACTTTCTGAAACGACGATCGCAAATCGATTCAAAGAAGCGGGTTACGCAACCGGACTGGTGGGAAAATGGCATTTGGGTTCGAGTCCACCTTTTCACCCTCAAAAACGGGGTTTCGATGAATTCTTCGGTTTTCTTGGAGGATCGCACACCTATTTTAACAAAGGAACAGCTTCGATCTGGCGAGGGACCGAGAAGCATGCCGAGCCGACATACCTGACCGCAGCGTTCGGTCGCGAGGCCGTTTCGTTCATCGATCGACATCAGGCGAATCCGTTCTTCTTGTATCTGGCGTTCAATGCCGTTCACACGCCGATGGAGGCGGAAGCAGTGAGCTTGGACAAATTTGCCGCCATCACTGACAGCCAAAGGAAGACGTACGCCGCGATGCTTTCGGCGATGGACGATGCGGTCGGAAAGGTGCTCCAGAAACTTGGTGAATCGCGATTGGACGAAAATACGCTCATCTTCTTCATCAGCGACAATGGCGGGCCAACGATGCGAGGGACCACGATCAACGGCAGCATCAATACGCCACTTCGGGGTAGCAAGCGCACAACGCTCGAAGGGGGAATCCGGGTTCCATTCGCCCTTCAGTGGAAGGGTCACATCCCCGCAGGCACCGTCTTCAACCAACCTGTCATCCAGCTGGACATTCAACCGACCGCTCTTGCCGCAGCCGGTGTGGAAATCAATCCGGAGTGGAAATTGGACGGGGTCAACTTGCTACCGTTCATCACCGGCAAGGCAACGGGATCGCCTCACGAAACACTTTACTGGCGTCTGGGAAAACAAAATGCCATCCGCCACGGAGATTGGAAGCTGGTCCAGTACGATCTGAATGTCGAGAGCTCACCCACCAAAGAAGTCTCGCAGAAAAAACTCTATCACCTCACCAAAGACATTGGTGAATCCGTCGATCTGGCGGCACAGTACCCCGACACAGTCAAAGAATTAGAAACACTTTGGCAGTCGTGGGATCGTCAATTAGCCAAACCACTCTGGTGATCGTCTGTTAATTTCTCCATATCGCATCAGGAATCAGGAAATGCTTTTGAAAATCCCGACACCGTTACAATTCCGCTTGCTGGTCGGACAACAAATGACGATCCGCCGCACCGCTTGGCTCGCGGCCATCAGTGGATGGCTACTGATGGCCGCCACGTTCGAGCCTCTCTGCCTCGCCGCCGACCCCGTCCGGTTCAATGTCCTGCACATTGTCTCTGACGATCTGAATACCCGGCTCGGCTGCTATGGAGATCCTCGGGTGAAGTCGCCCAACATCGACCGCCTGGCGGCCCGCGGCGTCCGGTTCGATCGTGCCTACTGTCAATATCCCCTGTGCAACCCTTCGCGAGCCTCGTTCTTGACGGGATTGCGACCTGACACCACCAAGGTCCTCGAAAACGCCACGCAATTTCGCAAAAACGTTCCCAACGCCGTCAGCCTGCCACAAACATTTCGGCAGGGAGGCTATTTCGTCTCGCGCGTCGGCAAACTCTATCATTACGGTGTCCCTGGGCAGATCGGAACGGACGGTCTCGATGATCCTGCTTCGTGGGAAACGGTGTTCAATCCGCGAGGCCGGGATAAGGATGAAGAAGACAAAATCTTCACCCTGAAGCCTGACGCGAAGGGCCCCGCCCGGTTCGGTG
This sequence comes from Schlesneria paludicola DSM 18645, assembly GCA_945869955.1. GTDB lineage: Bacteria > Planctomycetota > Planctomycetia > Planctomycetales > Planctomycetaceae > Schlesneria > Schlesneria paludicola_B. The sequence goes on along the minus strand of CAMBQP010000002.1, from coordinate 5,436 downwards.
GTGTACTGAGCTGGCTGGCTGCAGAGGGCGAGGATGCGGAGCAAACCGACGGAATCGGAGCCGGTGAAGCGATTCGTTTACTCGAATCTCACAAAGACCAGCCGTTTTATCTGGCGATTGGATTTTTTCGACCGCATACACCGTATGTCGCACCCAAGAAATACTTCGACCTGTATCCACTCAGTACCATTCCGCTGCCGACTTTCGCGGACGAATTCAAAAAACAATTCCCCGCCCCCGCACTCGCCTCGACTCGTGCCGAGGAAGAATCGATGACAGACGATCAGCGGCGACAAGCAATCCAGGCATATTTCGCATCGACCTCGTTCATGGACGCCCAAGTGGGGCGCGTACTCGATGCACTCGATCGGTTAAAATTGACGGACAAAACCGTCGTCGTCTTCCATAGTGACCACGGCTACCATCTGGGTGAAAAACGACTCTGGCAGAAAATGTCCCTGTTCGAAGAATCGGCCCGAGTCCCATTGATTATCTCCATTCCGGGAAACGAGGCGAACGGCAAGTCTTGTCGCCGTACGGTGGAACTTGTTGACTTACATCGCACTCTGGCCGACGTATGCGGTTTACCGGCCGACACAGCGACCGAAGGTTCCAGCCTGAAGCCCTTGATCGAAAACCCGGATGCGGAATGGACGAAACCGGCGCGGACTCAAATCGTTCGAGGTGGCGGAAACAATCAGGTCATCGGCCGCAGCCTTCGCACCGAGACCTGGCGGTATACCGAGTGGAACAATGGCCAGCGCGGCGTCGAACTGTACAACCACGATGTTGATCCGAGCGAATCGCACAACCTCGCAACAGACCCACAATACGAACCGACGGCAACACTGCTGAAATTGCTACTGCATCAACCGAGTCAATAGTCGGAACGAGACGCAAGGATTGGGACGCTACTTTCCTGCGTTTTTCATCAGGAGACAAAACAACCACCAATCGACTCACGAATGCATCCCTCGGCGCGATGGTCGACAATGTCGAGGCAATCCAACGACGTCCGAGAATTCAAAACCGCACTTCACATAAACGCCTTTCAATGCCCAAATCCTTTTGTATCGTCATTCTACAAATGCCGACGATCGGGTGATCGGATTGGATGACGAGTGACACAGTCACAGTGTTCACAACCGCTGTTCACACGTGACGAGAAGAACTTTGTAAATCCCCAGTCATGCTGGAATGCCAAGTTGCCCTCCTGAAGGAAAATCGGTACGGAACGAATTGCGGTCACACCTTGCCCCGCAGCGCAATGTGTGAGAGTCGCGGTGCCACAGGAAATTGAAAGGGGTCGTATGAAGAGCCACGATGAACGATTTGCGAAAATGACGTTTGCTTCCGTGTACCCACTCTATCTTGCCAAGATTGAGAAGAAGGGCCGAACCAAAGACGAATTGGACCAGGTGATCCGCTGGCTGACGGGTTTCAACGAAAAAGCGATGCAGAAACAGATCAACGACCAAGTGACGTTTGAACAATTCTTTGCACGTGCCAAGCTTCACCCCAATGCCCACCTGATCACCGGCCTCATTTGCGGGTATCGGGTCGAAGAAATTGAAAACCCCTTAACGCAGCAGGTCCGATACCTGGACAAGCTGGTCGATGAATTGGCGAAAGGGCGGAAAATGGAAAAAATCTTGCGTGAAGAAGGATAAGAGGGTTCAACGAAAAACCGCGTGCGCGGTTGGGAAAATTCAGTTTTCAGTTTTCAGTTTTCAGGGTGCAGGGTGCAGGGTGCAGTTTTCAGGGTGCAGAATCTTGAAATCTCTTCCTATTCGTGCGATTCGTTTTATTCGTGGTTCACAATCTTCGCATTTTTTGACAAGGATGTGATTCACGAATCAAATGGTGGATTCCATGGATTAGCCTGAACGCTGCTGTGAGAAGCGGATTACGAAGCGGGGTCGAGACCGAGCAGTCCGATCCTCATGGCCGTCAAAGGGGACGGATCGAGGACCGAAGTCGTCCTATTTGCTGCAAAGTCAAGGATTTGTACCTCGCGCACTGGGTTTGTGGTTGAAGGATAAAACCTCGTCAGTCGGGCGCCAGACGCGGTTCTCTGCGCGATCCCCGTAGCTCGGTTCTTGACCATCCCCCCTTCGGTCGGTCTGGATGACTTGCGGGAAATCACGTTAAAACCGGCGAATTTGTCACAAGAGTGACGGTTTTTGCGGGAAATCCGGTTTCGCAGGACCAAACGAGCCCCCTTCGATTGTCGTCTGGGAACTGGACCCCTAGGATATTGAAGGTGTTCGCTTGCGAACCTGAGACCGTACAGATCCCGGAAGCGGAATTTGATCTACCGTGATCGGTGTCTCGGCCCGGTGACTGTGACGGGTGAGCAGGTCTCGTGGATGCCTGATTCTGTTGCTAGCCTGATTTTCCGGTCGGTTTCGACCAGCGAATCGGCTGGGAATAAGAATTGACCGGAAACCGTTGGTCGTTGGTGCGAAGAAAAAACCTCTGAAAGATCGTTGCTATGCAGTTTGAGACTCGGTGTGTTCATGTCGGCGTTGACAAGGATTCGACCTATAACAGCGCGACTACTCCTATCTACCCGTCGTCGACGTTTCGCTGGGATGATCTCAAGACACACCGGGGATTCGATTACACCCGCAGTGGTAATCCGACCCGACGGGCACTCGAAGAAAACATTACCGCCCTCGAAGGGGGACTCGATTGCCGAGCCACCTGCACTGGGATGTCGGCGATCACGGCGACGATGCACATGTTCAAGCCCGGTGATCAAATCATCGCGGGGCATGACATTTACGGCGGAACCTACCGGCTGTTCGATTCGCTGTTTCGCAACATGGGGATCGACTTCGTCTTCGTCCGCATGGGAGATGTCGAACAGGTCCGCAAGGCGATTACGCCCAAGACCAAGTGTATCTGGATCGAAACCCCCAGCAATCCCCTGCTTAACATCGTTGACATTGCTGCCATTACCGAGGTGGCAAAAGCGGCGGGACTGATCACCATCGCGGACAACACCTTCCTGTCCCCCTATTGCCAGCGACCGTTCGAGCATGGTGTCGATGTGGTGGTTCACTCGACTACCAAGTATCTGAACGGGCATTCCGATGTCGTCGGTGGTTGCGTCGTCACCAAGACGAAAGAGCATGCGGATAAAATCAGCTACATCGTCAATGCGCTGGGACTGGCCTGTTCGCCGTTTGATGCCTGGCTGGTTTTGCGCGGAATCAAGACGCTGGGACCTCGCATGGAGGCACATCAGCGCGGTGCGATGGCTTTGGCGAATTTCCTGAATCAGCATCCCGCGATCAGCCATGTCTACTATCCTGGACTCGTCGATCACCCACAACACGCATTGGCCAAACGCCAGCAATCCGGTTTCGGTGCCATGTTGAGCTTCGATGTTCATGGTGGGCGTCCCGTGGTGGAAAAAATTGTGGGTCGGTTGAAACTGTTCCAACTCGCGGAATCGCTGGGTGGAGTCGAATCGCTGATTGAATACCCGGATTCGATGAGTCACGCGTCGATGACCGAAGCGGCCCGACGAGAGGCGGGGATTACCGCCTCGACACTGCGGGTTTCGGTCGGAATTGAGCACCCCGATGACCTGATCGCCGATTTCCAGCAGGCATTGCAGGACTGAACTACGCCGGAGCACCGGCAATCGATAAACCTGCTTGGGTCGCTGGTACCGGTTGCGCGAGGAAACGGGGCTCCTCGCAACGCGAAGTCAATCCTCCGTCGGGCAATCGCCAGTACCAGCGGACTTTTTCTCCTTGATTCTGCTCTTTGAGCGTCTTACAGCCCAAACTCTGAAACGCGCGGCGCAGCGAGGCTGCCGTGATCTCGTGCTCGGCCGCCTCGGCTTGAACCTCGAACGCAGCAACTTTTCCGTTGCCGAGGCGTTCCTGCAGCCAGTTCGCGGCGCGATCGCTTGCGAATTTCTGTTCTCGCGCCAGCCGATCTTGCGGGGTCATGATCACCTCGTTCAATAAATCCTCAACCGGAATCCCGACCGGTGCTGCAGCCCAGGCAATTTTTCCCTGAGACAGCACGTACGCAAACCCATTTTCATGCATGCTGCAATTCTTTTTGATGGGGACCAGCATTCGTCCACTCGCCACATTCGGATCGCGCACGATCATCCAGACAGTTCGTGCGACCGTCGACAGCGCGTCGATCCCCGCCATCCCCCGTGGTCGATTCGCTCGCAGCATCGCGGCCGGCGACACATTGGCCGCTAGGACAATCGCCACCCGGAACTTGCGCGCCAGCTCGGCCAGCTTCTCGATCTCGGCGGCGCTCAGGGACCGCCGACGGGGAGCGGCGACATAGCCATCCACCGCATCAATCACCATCATCGAAACCGCGACGCCGTTGGCCCGCAACCGCACTAATTCGGCTTCGAGCACCGGCAAATCGCGATGCCATTGAAACATTCGCGGCCGCAAACTCGGACTCTCCGCCACCGAATCTGCGCCGGCAGCGATTTCGCCGGCCCCGCCAGACCCGACATTCGTGCCATGCCCACCTTCCGGATTATCCCGTTCCCTTCCGCCCGCCCCATCAGTCTGCACGGCTGTAGCATCTCCCGTTCCAACATCTCGCCCACCAGCAGGACGCGACGTCCCGTCGAACGGCTCCTCTTCGAGCTGACAGAGTGCATAAACCTTCCCCAGATCAGCTCCCGCCTCGATCAATCGGGGCCGAACCGCATCCGCCAGGATGTTGGCCGTGGAAAAAATCACCACCGCCGCCGGGGTGTGGTTTGTCGCCGACGACGAGTGACGTTTCTCAGCGTTGATTGCGCCAACACGGTGTCCGACAACACGGTGTCCGCCAACCTTGTCACGGGCCACATCGCTGCCAAGGGGCGCACCTGGCCCGTCCGCCGAGATCCTGCAGGGCTTTAAGAGGGGATCCGTATCGATTTTTAAATCGGTGTCACTTCCCCCCTCAGAGCGCCCCCGATCGCCGGAGTGTTCCGAATCCCGCGGGCAAACCGCATCCTCTGGGCCAACGGGATCACGAGGTCCGGGTCGACCCCGCGTGACGTTGGCGATCAGTCCTGCGAGAAAACCACTTTTCCCGACACCCGCTTCCCCGGTGATGAGCGTCAGTTCCCCTCGCGGAATCACCCCCTCGACGACCCATTCGATCGGTTTATCAACGATCTCGGCCAGACTGTAGAGCGCAACCGGGGGTTCTGCAGGGGTGGGACTGGGCGACCCCTTGGCCGTCTTCGAATCACTGTCCTTGCCTGTGGAAATTCGCGCTCCCCCTGTCGGAATCGACTCGAGTTTCACAGCCGCCGAACCGGCGACATCCCACCCGACGACCTCTGTTTGCTCAGCCTTCTTGGGAGAAGGAACAGCCCAAGCGGGAGGAGTACTCAAACATCTGTTACGCATCAGCCAGCTCCTGTCGATAAAGAAGGTTTTCAGA
>CAMBQP010000001.1 GCA_945869955.1 Schlesneria paludicola DSM 18645 | reverse complement strand
AGGGGAACCTGCGGCTGGATCACCTCCTTTCTAAAGGATTTTGGCAAATTGCGCCAGAGTGTCAGATGCGTTCAGCTTGCTGAACACCACAACTGGCACTCAAATCAATAACAACAACAGTCCGCATCGATTCGACAACGCTGATTTTCTCCTCTCCAACTTGGTTATATGAAGCCGTTACGCAGGAAACTGTGTAGCGGCTTTTTTCGTTTTCATTTCCGTTCTCTCTCGTCAGCACTCGCAACATCGGATTCCAACTTGGTCTGATCGCCCCGATTCGCTAATCTATTACGACCACGGAATCACACTCGTTGATTCGTCATTCGAATCAACCCCGCTTCAGAAAGGAGTTCTGGAATTATGTTTTGTCATAAACATCCGTCAAACATCAACGGACGGCTTTCCGTCCCCGCGATGGCTTTATTTTTCGCACTGATTTTTTCGTCCCTCGCCACTCGATCGATGCTGTTCGCTCAGAATGGCCAGCCCTCGCGCGGAGGCTCCGCTTCGGATCGGACCCGTGGATTCATTGATGATTACAGCAATTCGTTTGATTCCGAGTTTGGTTCCGAGTTTAATTCAGCTCGTGAGTCGGCGAATGGGCAGGTTGAAAATCAACCCGACGTGGACATCAAGGTCCTCAGGCCGCTTATTCGCACCTTTTCAGATGGAATGACGCAGCTCACCTACGCACTCAGCGAGCAGGTCAACGCCGTGCCGGGTTTGCGACAGAGTTATTCGCAAGCGCTACGCTTAAGTGGGATTGCCTTGGGTCTGCATAAATATGCAGACAAACACGCGTTGGATCGACCGTTACAGGATCAGCTGCGACAGCTCGACGCGGATTGGCGTGAATTGGCCTATCGCCTGGAGAATTTGCGAGGAGTTCCAGAAGAATCTCTGGATCTGATCAAAGAAATGAACTCGGCGGACCAACGAATTCGCCAGGCACTGGGGATCCAGCCGCAACTCGATCGAAGGCAATTGTTGTTGAAATCAGCGGGTTTGGTCGCCGATTTGGAAAATCTGCAAGAAGATATGGCCTCGGAACTGAGTAATGCCCAGTCCGCTCAGGTTTATCGGCGAGCCGTAGGCCGAATTCGACAGGTGATCTTGAATTTGATTGCGGTGATTCGGGATGATCGATCTGATGCCAAAGTGATTGTGGAGGAATATCAGCAGTTTGAAACCCTCTGGACACCACTCGCGTTGAAACTGCGAGAAGAAGAGGACCGCTACATTGAGCGCGGATTGAGGCGAGTTTCGGCCACATCCAGCGAGATTCATCAACTGCTGTTGTTGCCGAAAAAGGTGGATTCGTCGCGGATCATTCAGGCTGCTACGGATCTGAAGAGAGATATCGATGAGTTTTTCGAGCGAACCCCGTTGATTCTGGTGATGCAGTTACCGAAAGCCAAGCAGGCGATCGCCACAGCCGACCAGTTTTACTATGCCTGCAGCCAATTTACTGAAGTCGTGAACCAGAGACACGAACAATCCGAAATTCTGGAATCGTTTCGCCAGATCGAATCGGCTGAACGGGCTTTTCTCGACGTTTATCGTGATCTCGACAGTGATAAAGCGATGGGGGTCCTGAGTCGAATCAGTCAAACGGTGAAAGCGCTCAGATCCACCTTGCATCTGCAGCATGATGATTTTAATCGCCAGGGGGGCGAGGACTTAGCCGCATCGATTCTGAATTTCACCGAGCAAATTGAGATTTCGGTGAAAAGATGGATCGAACAGGATCGTCAACCCTTCGCAGCGAATTGCCTGAAAGACGCGGCAGATCTCACGGATCTGGCCGCGCAACTCCACGACGATATTGCCAATAGTAAACCCGACGCGGAACTCAAGCTGCAAATGAACGACGTTTATGAAACATGGCGTCGTCTCTATGGGTATCTCGTCAAATGTCAGACCGAGGATCGGGCGACGCTGGGCCGGATTTCGGCGAATCTGACACCGGCCCTGGTGGAACTCCGATCGATGCTGTCCCATTAACCTTTTACCAACAGGGAACGCCCCCTACCAGCGATTACTCCGCAGAATCGGCCAAAATCTCGAGCCGGTGGTGTCTGAGTTCCCCCGGCAAATGCTCGCTGGCGAGATCGAGCAAATGTTCATGGTGAGTGAAAAAGATGACCTGACGCTGTTGGGCCATTTTTGCCAGCAATTTTAAGGCGGCAATGGCACGCTGATCATCAAACTGGATCAGAATGTCGTCGATGATGAGGGGAATATCGCAGCCAGGGGCCTGTTCTAACTGCAGGCTGGCCAATCGCAGTGCCAGGTACAGTTGGTCACACGTCCCTTCACTCATTCCCTTGACACTGACCGCCGCACGGCTCCCCGGGCGAACTCCGACCAGGATGGGTTTGTGGTTGTCATCTTCGTCGACACGCAGGCTTTCAAATGAGCCGAGGGTGAGTTCTTTAAACAGGTTGCTGGCGATCGATAAGACGGGTCCGCGAATTTTTTCCCGATACCGTTCAATCGACGTATGCAAGACGGCGCTGGCCAGCTTCAGTCGCAGATATTCTTCGGCATCCGAGCGGATTTGTGCCAAACATAACTGTCGCTGCTCTTCGGCATCAGCGGCGGTCGAACTACCACTCATTTGACTCAACTTCAAATTGAATTCGCCTAACTGAATATTCAGCAGGTCCCGTTCGACGGCCAGTTGCTTGATTTCTGTTTCTCGCTGTTGAATCCGTGTCACCAGATCTTCGAGTGAATGCAGCCGAACCTGTTCGTCGAACAAATCTCTCGGTTCTTCTGCGGCGAGTTCACTGAGTCGGGCATTAATTTGCTCGAGCGTGGATTCGAACCGATCCCGAATTTGGGATTGGTGCTCGATCCCATTCAGTTGCTCGAACAGTGCCTCTCGTTTTGCTGCGGATTCGGCGATGACGGTGATTGGGGCGGCCGCTTGTGCCTGCCCCGCTTCATTGAACATCACCCCGGATTCCGTAATTTGCGACGGAGATTCGCCGACAGTGACTCCTGCTGCATCACAAAGTTCAACAACCAGTTGCTCGCCCCGTCGGCCTAATTCCCGGGCTTGCTGTAGTTGCTGCTCGGCCTGATTCTTTTTCAGCAGGTGTTCATTTCGGGCGGACTCGATACGCTGACTGGCGATCAAGCGATCTCGCAGCGCAACCACGCCGTCGGCAACATCGTCATTTGCAAGATCCGGAGCGACCTCGACACAGAAGGATTTGAATCGCGTCTCGAAACGTTGTCCGTCGGCATCAATCCCGGTAATTCGCTCAAGCAATTGCTCGGCCTGGCGCTGATGGTCTGCCAATTCGTTCAGGTTCTCGACAAACGTCGCCGCCGCCTCGGGAGTTGCGTCACCGGGGAGTCCCAATTCCGTCATGGCCGCTTGCCAGGATGTCGTCCATAGCTGCAGTTCGGTGCGAGATCGGGCCAAACGTTCGGTTGATTCCGTGATTTCACGGTCGAGTTTTGCCAAGGATTCGAGCAACTCTTTACGGGTCCGCTCGACCGCATCGGTATGGATCAACAGTTCTGTCGCCTGTTGAATCTGTTCTTTTAACGAGAAGCCCACACCTGTGGCCGCATTCTCTTGAGCGGGATCATCCACTTTGGCGTTACCCAATAATTGGGAAACTGTCGCAAGATTTTGTGCGATCTGGTTGGTGATCGTGACGACTTCCCGCTCGCGCCGACTGACCAATTCTTCGTTTTTCAGGAATGCTTCGTGACGCGACAGCCAAGTTTGAATTTCACCTGGCGACGGCCGATTCTCTTTCAGTTCTGGCCATTGGGCTTGCCACTGTTTATCCAATTCAATCCTGGCCGCTTCGAGTTCCGCCAGACGTAGCGACGCTTCATGCTGTTGCGTTTCGTTAGTTTCCAGATCTGCGAGTTCTTCGGCGAGTTGGGCTACGCGGTCTGCTTCATGCCGTAATCGGTCCGAAATGATATCCGAGTCTCGCTGCGCGGTTTCAAATGCCTCGATCTGTTTTTCTGGGGGGAACGATTTGGATTTCCATGTGGCAAGAATTTCTGACCAGATTTCGTCTCGTCGAGTGCGGGCATGGTCCAGATCGGCTTCGGTGGGAACCTGGAATTGCTGCCGCAGATGCTGGATTTTCTGTTCCAGTTGACGGTGCAAGTCTTCAAAGTCGACGAGTCGAGACTTGAGCAAAGATTGCTCGGCTTGATTCGTTTGGAAATCGGTTTCGATGCGTTTGAGTACCGTTGCCGCTGGCACCTGCAATTTGAGCACCGCTTCGATCGTCAGAGTCTGCAGTCCGAGCGCGTCAACCTGTCGGCGCTGGTCGTCACGCAGGGTCGATAATTCCCGCTGAACTTCCGTGAGACGCGATTCAAGATCGCCATCGTTTTGGACGGTACGGAGTCGATCGCGGAATTCGTCGAGCGGCTTTCCGGGGGGAATTTGTGCCAGTCGAAGTTGACATTCGGCGTACTGTTGAGCGACTCGGTCGCGATGAAATTCGGCTTCTTCAAGCGATTTAAGGAATCCCGTTTGCTGGCGTCCCAGGATTCCCAGTCGCGTTCGGTATGCACGATCAATGGCAACCGATTGCATGGCGGTCTCGGTTGTGGCGGTCTCAGTTGTATCCGTTGAATCGCTTGCGTTGCGTCCGAGCGATTGTCGCAGGTCGTCGATTGCCTGAGTATGACGACTTCGCTGCAGCATCAGACCAACTCGATCTTCAGTCCCTTTTTGACACGAGCCCCACGCGGTGATGAGCAGTGACAGTTGATCGGCTTGTGCGAGGAGAGCTAGGGGTTGACCAAGTTTGGCCATGGCCTCCTCGGCTAATTGTTTTGCGACCAAGGCTTGTTTTTCGGACGTCCGTGCTTGTTCGAGTAGCAGCAGGGCTTCCTGACGCTTCACTCCAAAATCCGGTGGCAACCGGCGGACCGCATGCAGCGGGGCAAGCGCCTGTTTCAGTCGGTCCGATTCTTGTACCAATGGCCAGGCCTGTTGCCATCGCCGGTGTCGATCACGATCGGCGGTCAAATTCGTGAATCTCTCGGCAACCTGTTTCAATCGCTCGAACGTTTCCTGACGCAGCCGATCCGCTTCGTCCCACTGGGTCACCGAGAGCAATTGATCACGAACCTGATCTTTGAGTTCCTGCCAACGGGTGATCGCCAGGTTAAGACGCTGTTTTTTTCCTTGTGGCTTGAAGATTTCGTCCGCCTCATCGATCAACCGACGTTTGACCGCATTGAGGTCCGTCACCCCGGAACCAGTGGCGAACAGAATTTCGCCCAGATCTCCACTTCCGGTCGCGATCTGGTGTCCCCCTTCAGTTAACTGTTCATAATCAATCCCGTATCGCTGACAAAAGGTTTTTTCTTCGACCCCCGCCAGCAATTGATTCCAACGTTCCGAATCGATCATCGTTTGATCATCTTCCCCTCGCAGCGAATCTTTACGCGTCTTGCGGCGAATCACCTTGAGTTCGAGATCGGGTGGGCTGCAGACAACCCCGCCAATCCGCAGTTGAGGATTCGGATGCAAAAAGTTGTCCTCGGTTCGATCATCAAAACCGTAGAGCAGCTGTCGAATGGCGCGCAGGGTGGTGCTCTTCCCCGCTTCATTAGGGCCGTAGACCAGATGAAAACCAGGACCCAGATTCAGTCGTACGTCGGTGAATCGACCAAACGCCAGCAAGTCGAGTTGCGAGATCCACATACCGATTTTGTCCTTCTTGCCCCAAGACCATGGTTGAGGTTGTGCACTTCACCGATTTACAGGCTGATTCGCGGCCTTTTGGGCGATGATGGATTGAGCGGCGGCGAGGACTGCGGGATGTAATGGACCATTCGTCACAATCACCCCTCGATTTTCTCGTAGCTCACGTCCGCACGAGAAGTTGAGCGGTTGGCCTTGCAGGTCGGTCACGGTCCCGCCAGCCTCTTGAACAATCAGCACCCCTCCCGCATGATCCCAGATTTTTTCGTAATAGCCGGCTTTGGTGGGAAGTCGCAAATAGACATCGGCCTCTCCTGCGGCAACGGTGGCATACTTGGCTTGGCTATCCATGCGAACTGGCGAGGCGGTGATCCGCAGTTTTTCGGCAATCATTGCGGACTCGTCATGCGCACTATGCCCGGACTCGAACGATTCACAAAACCGAGCCAGCGCAGGGTCGGTGGATTGAGTCACTCGAATGGGCGTGATCTCTGCCCCCGGTTCGAGCGTGGTCGAGAAGGCTCCGCGGCCCGCGATGGCGTAAAAGAGTGAATGTCCCCGAGGATTTCTGGTTGCCAAATTCGGGCAGCCGAGAATCCCCAGTGCAATCTGGCCATCAATGATCAGAGCAAGGGAAATCGCGTATTGCTCCCGACGCAGAAATCCCTTGGTCCCATCGATGGGGTCGAGTGTCCAGAACCGTTGGGAAAATGTGTTGGCTCCCCCTCGATCAATCCAGCGGCAAATCTCGTCGGCAGATGCGGTCCGGTAATCCTGCTGAATCAAGCTGGAGATCTGCTCAAGAAATCGGGCATTTTCGGGTTGATGCAACTCTTGCGAATCCTCTTCCGCGATGATGGGGTCTGCCGGAAACGACTCGCCGATGGCGTGACAGATCACCCCCTGGCTGGCGAAGTCAGCAATCGTGACGGGGCTGAGGTCTTTTTTTTCCAAAGCCTCGGGGGTAATCGTTGCTTGAACGGTCTGACAAATTCGGGCCGCTGCGCGGACCGCAGCCAGTCCAGTTGCGAGCTCACTCGCATAGGGATGCGACATCTTCGTATTCCTGACCTACAGGGGGTTTTAATCGGTTTCAAACGGAGGGGACGGGGACCTTCAGTTGGCTGGCGAGATCGGTCAGCGCTTTCCAGTTCCCCTCGTCGAGCGGAATTCCCGCTTCCCTTCGGGCCTGCAGGGTGTTTCGTTCGGGATCGCCCGGCAAAGTCACTTGCGCGACTCCGTCAATTCGGGGAACCTCACGAACATACGTTTCCAGCTGACCGACTTCCTGTTGGATGTGTTGTGAGCCACCGAAAAATTCGGGGTTCATCACCCAGAACATGGCACAATTCCCCAATGGAGGTGGCGGATTGGGGAAGGCGCATTGTCCCCCTGAGAATCCCCCCGCCAGCATTTCAATCATGAACGCCAGACCGAATCCCTTGTAGGCCTGATCACCGCCAAGCGGGAGAATCGTCCCTGGTGGATTTCCGTAGAGTTGATTGGGGTCGGCGGTCGGTTTGCCATCTGGATCCAGAATCCAGCCAAGGGGTACGGATTGCCCGGCAATCTTTTTCACGCGGACTTTTCCCTCGGCGGTGGCGCTGGTCCCGATATCAAACACGAATGGCCCTTTGGCCCCACCGGGCATTCCGATGCAGATCGGATTTGTCCCCAGTCGCGGCCGTTTTCCTCCGACCGGTGCCACCCGCTGCGCGGCTCCGTGATTGTTGGCAATCACCATGGCGGTCAAACCCTTGGCCGCCGCCATCTCGGCATATTCACCCAGTCGACCGATGTGGCAGGCGCGGCGAAGCGTGCCGCAAACGATGGCCGAGGTCTGACATTTGGCGATGAGTCGCTGCATCAGATCCTGTGACAAGACCTGCCCCAGTCCCCAACCCCCATCGCACATGAGCGAGCTGGGCGATTCCTTTTCGACGATCAGCGCGGCCTGAGGATTGAGCGTCCCGTCGAGAACTTTTCCGATATAGAACGGAACCCGCATCACACCATGGGAATCGTGTCCTCGAAGGTTGGATTCGACCAGACTGCGGGCTACCAACTCGGATTGGGCTTCCGGAACGCCAGCAGCTCGGAAGAGTGCCGATGAAAATTGGGTCAGTTCAGCATCTTTTAAAACGGGCAACGGAGCACCTCTTTGTACAGGGTCATTGAATCAAGTCAAACAGAATTGATCCTCAGCAAAACGTCGAACAAGATGCCGCGAAGACTACCAGAATTCCTTGCCGAGAACGATGGAAAGCCGGGTCACTTACTTTCGTTTGACCGTGATTTCGTACAGTTTGGGCCAGTTCTTGCCGGTCACGAGCAACCGCTTGCTTTCCGGGTCGTACGCAATTCCATTCAGCACATCTTCGTTACTCCCCCGTTTGCTGCGAGGGTAAAGTCCACTCAGATCGATCCAGCCCAGTACTTCGCCACTTTCCGGCGAAACGCGTGCGATCCGGTCTTCGTACCAGATATTGGCCCAGATTTCGCCGTTGACATATTCCAGTTCGTTGAGTTTCGAGACCTTCCCTTCGGAGTTACGGACCGTGATCCGCTTAACGACTTCAAACGTGCCGGGATCGAGAAATCGGAGCGTGGCTGTTCCATCGCTCATGATTAACCGTTTGCCATCATTGGTCAGCCCCCAGCCTTCACCGGTGTATTGAAAGGTGGTTTCGAGATCAAAGGTCTCGATGTCATAAACCAGCCCGATCCGATTTTGCCACGTTAACTGGTAGATCCGCGGGCCAATCACCGTGATCCCTTCGCCAAAATAATGGGCGTTCAGATCGGCCTGTTTTTGTACTTTTCCCGTCTTCAGGTCCACCAGTCGTAGCGACGATTCTCCTTTTTTTCCGGTCCCTTCCAGCAGCCGCCCCTGGGTGAAAACCAGCCCCTGGGTAAAAGCGGCCTGATCGTGCGGATACGTCGCGTCGACTTGAAAACCCCAGACTTCCCCTTTGGGGGTCTTTTTGAATTGTGCAAACGCCGTGATGCCGACGACACTGCTCAGCACGAGGAGCGCCGCCAGGATCCAGATTGAACGACGAGTGAACGTCGTTTTGATCGGTGTTAAATTCGCGGACATCGCGTCATCCTTTAAACCCGCAAAATCAAATTCAAAATCATCCTGCTGGATACTGTGGCAGCCCTCAGCAGCGACGTCCAGCCGTTTCGTCAGTATACTGTGGCTCATCATGAATTACGATTTTCTCGCACCGAATCAGATCGTCTTTGGTTGGGGACGACGAACCGAACTGCCGAAACTGGCCGCTCGACTTGGGGGCCGGATCTTGCTGATTTCCGGCAGCAGAACACTCGAGCGAACTGGCCTGATTGAGCAAATTGTGTCGGGATTTACCAACCCCGCTGTTCCGCTGCATCGTTTCCAGGTGGCCTCACGCGAGCCCGAGGTGGCCGATGTTGATGCCCTGGTGAACGAATTTCGCAGACTGTCACCGAATGATCGGGATGTCGTGGTCGCCATCGGCGGGGGTTCGACCATTGATCTCGCCAAAGCGGCAGCAGCCGTGGTACAGAATCGCCACGGAGATTCTGTGCAGGATTTTCTGGAAGGTGTCGGTCGAGGCCTGCAGATCACCCTCCCTCCGCTCCCGCTGATCGCGGTTCCAACCACATCCGGCACGGGGACCGAAGTGACAAAAAATGCGGTCATTTCGTCTTATCAACCTGCGTTCAAGAAAAGCATTCGCAGCGACTTAATGGTCCCCCGCATCGTGTTGATTGATCCCGAATTGACAGTGAGTCTGTCACGCGAGACAACCGCGTATACAGGGATGGATGCAATCACACAGTTAATTGAAAGTTACATTTCCCGACGTGCGGCACCGATTCCCCAGGCGCTCTGTCTGTCGGGATTAAAATACGCGATTCCCGCATTACCGGCAGTGGTTCGGGACGGTCGTTCGAGACCCGATCGCGAGGCGATGGCTCACGCCGCACTGTTATCCGGGCTGGCGCTGGCGAACTCGGGATTAGGGCTGGCCCACGGTGTTGCCGCGGCGCTGGGGGTTCACTGCCGAATTCCGCATGGACTCGCCTGTGCGGTGATGCTCTCGACGGCACTCAAAGTGAATCAGTCGGTCCGCGAACGTGAGCTCGCAGAACTGGAACGGCTATTTGATTCTCACCATTCCACCAACGCCGTTGCCGCTGGGGCATTCGTGAGCCGAATCGAGTCTCTATGTCGCGACATTGGGATTCCGAGTCGCTTGCGAGATTTGGGTGTGAGTGCCGATCAGCTGCCACTGCTGGTCCCCGCTTCCCGTGGCAACAGTATGAGTGGTAACCCGTGTGATGTCGGGGATCAGGAATTACTCAGCCTGCTGCAGCAAATCTACTGAAGAGCCCTGACTTTTAACTCCCGAAGCCGAACCAGCGACCACCCTGTTTGATCTCAACATCCTGTTTGATCTCAACACGAGTTTCGACCCAAAGATGAAGGGGAGCTGTCTGGTATTCTGCGTGAAGAGTTTACCTCGCGGGTGTTTGCTGGCCGTTCCTGAACGGCGATTCGAGTAGAATCAGACCGAATCGAACGACGCCCCTTTTTTGGGGTGGGGAAAGACCATGGCCTCACTAGACTTCAGTGGCACGGTCAGTAAGCTTTTCAGTAGTGACATGTACGAAGTGTCATATCGTCGGGTGATCAAACGTTTTTGTGGGAAAAGCAGCATCATGGATGACATTCAGACGCAGTGTAGGTGGTTCAGTGCAAGTCTGCTGTGTACAGGTCTCGTACTGGCTGGTATGGGGTTGGTCAGTGTTAACGGTCCATTGCGGGGGCAAGAGAACAAATCGATTAGCGTTCGGGTTGTGGATAAAGCGGGCTACGACAAGGTGATTGCCTCAAACAAAGGAAAGGTGATTGTCGTCGATTGTTGGGCGACTTGGTGTAACCCCTGCCGCAAAGCCTTTCCGAAGACCGTTGAACTGAGCAAAGCCTATGCGGGCCAGGGGGTCGTTGTGGTTTCGCTCAGCTTTGACAAACCGGTCAAGGACCAGGCCCCGGAAGCGGTCAAACGATTTTTGGCGCTGAATGATGCCCATTTCGAGAACCTTGTCAGTTCGCTGGATCTCTCGGAAGAGGGTGCCGAGGCGTTTGAGATTACCGATGGGGCACTCCCGCACTTCAAAGTCTACGGCAAAGATGGCAAGCTCTTCAAAATCTTCGAAAGTCATGAGGACAAAGAGTTGAAGCACGAAGAGATTGAAGCAGCCGTCAAAGGGGCCCTGAAGGGAAAATCCACCTCAAAATCCTCTTCGTAAATCAGGGCCACCCGATGGTAACTTTTTTTATTCCGGGCGCATGCCACGATATCTGCCCTGACATCTGTCCCGTTGCACGTTCCTTGCCCCGTTCCATTGCCCCTTATTGAGATTGAGTTTTTCACTGTGAATTTGAGCATCCCCACCATCGATTGTTCCGTTCAGGATCCCTTGGTCGCCTTGGCCGAATTACGGCAGAAATTGAGTCCACAGGGGGATGTTGTTTCCGCAGCAGGGCGACAGCGGACAATCTCGCTGTTCGGAGAGCCGCTGGCACCGCGTCAAGTTGTCCAGCGAATCTGTGCGGATGTTCGTCAGCGGGGTTTACCGGCTGTCCTCGAATATACCGAAAAACTGGATCAGAAAGTGTTAACGGCGGCGACGATTCGTGTCACCGCCGCAGAACTTGCCGCAGCACACGCGGCCTGTGATCGCTCGTTCCTCGATACGATCCGCAAGATTCGCGAGAATATCCTGGAGTTTCAGAGTCGGATTTTGCATGAGGATCTGAGTCTGATTCGCCAGGATGGGACCAGTCGCGTCGAACTGCGTCAGCGGTATCGAGCGCTGCGACGGATCGGTATCTGTGTGCCGGGGGGAGCTGCTGCTTACCCGTCAACGGTGCTCATGACCGCCGTTCCCGCCAAGGCGGCCGGAGTCAAGGAAATTGCGGTCGTCGTCCCCCCTACCGAATTTGGAGGATATAACGCATCATTGCTGGCAACCTGTGCGGAAGTCGGAGTGACCGAAGTTTATCGAATTGGTGGTGCTCAAGCGGTGGCCGCGATGGCTTACGGTATCGAGGGGCTTCCTCGTGTTGATAAAATTGTCGGTCCAGGAAACCTGTTTGTGGCACTTGCCAAACAGCATGTGTTTGGTGAAGTCGACATCGATAGTATTGCGGGCCCTAGTGAAGTCGTGATGCTGGCGGATGAGACGGCGAATCCTCGATTCGTCGCCGCAGATCTGATCTCGCAGGCCGAACATAGTCCTGGGTCGGGGGTTTTGATCACTTGGCACGCACCACTGATTGAAGCGGTCCGCGCAGAACTGACAAAACAATTGGCCACATTGCCTCGGTGCGATCTGGCGCTGACCAGTTTGAATGACTATGGGGCACTGATTCTTGCCCGTGATGAAGCTCAGGCCGTCGAATTAACCGATTTGATGGCTCCCGAACACCTGCACATTTCGACCAGTGATCCCGAGCGGCTGCTGGACCAGATTCAGAATGCAGGGGCGATTTTTCTGGGGCACATGACCCCTGTGGCAGTCGGGGACTATTTTGCAGGCCCATCGCACGTCTTACCGACAGGAGGGACCGCCCGATTTGCCAACGGGCTTTGTGCTAATGATTTCTTGAAACGATCAAGCGTCATTTATTACAACCAGGATGCGTTGGCCGATGCCGCTGATGATATTCGTCGCATCGCCGCTGTCGAGGGATTGACGGCTCATAGTGCGAGCGTTGATATTCGACTCGAATCCTGAGCTCTTTACGCGATTTGGATCCCCCCGCGGCTGGGTAGATTTTCCACTGCGTGGGAAATACGCAAATCCCGAATGTTGAATTGGGTAACTTATAGGGGGGTTAAAACAAGATAGCCCCGTAAAATCGTCAAAGTCGCTTCAAGTCTTTTAAGCGGGACACGCAGAACAACCGATCGAAAGGAGTGTATGGTCTGTTGAAAACAGTCCAATTGAGTTTTTGATTTGCCTTGGGAAGAGGGTGCGCGAGTGATTCATTTTCGTGCAAAAAGCGTGTGGTGGTCGCACCAGATTCGGTATACCGCAGTTGCGGGGCTGACGGCGGCTTCGCTGCTGGCCTGTCATCCGAGTCCGGGGTTCGCGGAATGGTTTTCACGACCAGCGGGTCGCATCGCACCACAATCAAGACCAGCGCAAGCGAAGAATCGATTTGATGAGGCGATTCGGACCTTATTAGTCGAGTCTCAATCGGCAGAAGAGCGTGGCGAACTCGAACGAGCCTGTTTTCTCGCCGAACGAGCTGCCAAAATCTCGGAAACCGCCTCGAAAGCGGTCTCATCCGCCGAAGATGTTTCCCCCGCGGCAACGGCAAAATATGTTCGTGAGTTGCGTCAAAGGAAAGCAAAACTGGCAGCAAAAGAAGCCCTTGCAGCCAAAACTTTGCGTGATGCGCGTGATGGCGGACCCGTTGCCGTTTCGGTGGAAAAATCCTCGAAAGTCCGGCAGGCCGTGAATTCTGCCCCGCAAAAGAAAACGCTCATTTCGTCTCTCACTGAAGAGATTGTGCCGGCGAGCAACAAAGAGTTGGCGGCGGAATCGTCACGCGTCAAACAACGAACGGCCAGAGCGTTCGAATCGGTTCGTGATTCGCTCGCTGACCAG
Organism: Schlesneria paludicola DSM 18645; assembly: GCA_945869955.1. Classification (GTDB taxonomy): domain Bacteria; phylum Planctomycetota; class Planctomycetia; order Planctomycetales; family Planctomycetaceae; genus Schlesneria; species Schlesneria paludicola_B. The sequence continues at coordinate 63,776 of CAMBQP010000001.1, read as the reverse complement.
GAAGCGAAGCTTCCCCAAGCGAGTCCGATCACGTCCCCAAAAGATCTCCGACAGGCACTGGGGGCGAAATTGGACATTGAGGAATCGTCGTCCGATTCCTGGGATCGTGAAGCGTTCAGCGACCGCACGGAATCGATCTCCGTTGACGCAGAGAACACGGCGGGACTCGAAGGAAAAGCGGAAGCGGATTCAGAACCGCAGCCAGAAGTTGATCACACCACGGCGAGCGGGAATCAGGCAGAGGTCGTTTCTGCAGAGGTGGTCTCTACGGATGTGTTTTCACCATCGACCACCGATTTCACCGGGGATGACGCCGGGGATTTTACTGCGGATGACACTGGGAACGATGCGGAAACCCGTCTGGTTGATCATACCTCCCAGAAAGAAGCCGATCGTCAGCCCACGGCGGATCCTCACGCAGAGCGATCCACTGCCGCGAATGTCGAGGAAACAACTGACTGGCAAGAGGAAACCGACCCTCAGCCGTTTGCGTCCACAGACGACGAACCGGACTTGGAACCTGAGCAGGCCGTTTCCTTTAAGATACGCAAACAATTTATTCCACGGATTTTATTATCCGATGACGAATCAGCGACCCAATCCGAGACGGATGTGGAAAAAACCAATCCTTCGGTCGAGAAGGTCGATGATTTCCAAGGGAATTCATCAGCGGATACCACCCCGGCTGCTGGCAATCACCGAAAACCCGTCGTCAGCCATGCGACCATGATTGCCTGGCGATCCGCCAAATCGGGGTCGGAAGCAACCCATGGGGTTTCCTCAGGATTGAAGGGAACGTCCAGCGACAAAGGCAAACGTGTTGCGGAACTTGGACGGGAAAGTCCGGGGGTCAAAATCATTCCGGCGGCCTCGGAAAGTTCGGTCGACGACGATTTTTCCAGCCCCTCCGCAACTGGGAAATCGAGCTCGATTCGCCCCTTAAAAGGTGATTTTTGGAGCCATGCGAAAGCCCCTGAAAATGACACTGCTGCGAAACAGACAAAGCTCGCGGCCGGGGGATTGAAAACGGCACCGGTTCCTCCCCGCAGCGGTAACGTCACGCCGCAGGGCTCCCAGGGAACCGATAGTTGGGGCGGCTTCAACGCAGGTTCCGGAAAAAATTCGGTGTCACCGGACTGCATCGAAGATTCCTGTTCGGTAGCAGGATCGTGCCACCAAGACGCCAACGCGGGAGACTCGTCTCTCTCTGGCGGGATGGACAATCACTCGGACGAGTCAGGCACACTGTGCGTCATCCCCGGTCCAAACAATTCGCTCGGCCGAGTTACTCAAATGAGTCGCCTGGTGATCAGCGCGCTTGTCGGTTTGCTGACACTTTCGACCTTGTTTGTTTATCGACGCCGCCTCCGCACCACTGTGCAGCTCAAGCAAGACTAGAAGGAACATCTCATGCGTATCGGTGTCCCCCGTGAAGTCAAGTCAGACGAATATCGCGTGGCGATGTTGCCAGTCGGTGTCGACGAGTTAACCCATGCCGGTCACGAGGTTCTGATCGAAGCAGGTGCGGGGCTCGGAAGTGGTATTTCCGACGAGAGTTACGCGTCGAATGGTGCCCGGATCGTGGCGACGGCGGCCGAGGTCTGGGAACTGGCCGAATTGATCGTCAAGGTGAAAGAGCCACAGGCAACAGAATGGCCGCTGTTACGCACCGGCCAGTTGGTCTTTACCTATTTTCATTTTGCGGCCAGCGAAGAGCTGACAAAAAAGATTTTGGCTCGCGGGATCACTGCGATTGCGTACGAGACGCTCCGCGGCCCCAAAGGGGATCTTCCTTGCTTGACACCGATGAGTGAAGTCGCGGGTCGAATGAGTATTCAGGAAGGGGCCAAATACCTGGAACGACCGCAATTAGGGCGAGGAATTCTGTTGGCCGGAGTCCCCGGTGTGGCTCCCGCTCATATCGCAATCCTCGGGGGGGGAGTCGTCGGTAAGAATGCGGCACGAATTGCCGCCGGTTTCCAGGCGGATGTCGTGATTCTCGATGTCAACGTCGATCGATTACGCTATCTCGAAGACATCATGCCCCCGAATGTGAATACCGTCTTTAGCGATCGCCATAATATCCGCGAACAATTGCAGCTGGCCGATTTAGTCATTGGCGCCGTGCTCGTGGAAGGGGCTCGTGCCCCCCGTTTGGTGAAGCGAGACGATTTAAAATTGATGAAACCAGGAGCGGTCATCATCGATGTGGCGGTGGACCAGGGGGGATGCGTGGAAACGACCCGTCCGACCACTCATTCCAGCCCAACCTATGTTGTCGACGGGATCGTCCACTATTGCGTGACGAATATGCCAGGAGCCGTGGGACGAACCAGTACCTACGCCTTGTGCAATGTCACACTTCCGTATGTCCTGCGACTGGCAAATCAGGGTTTAAAGGCAATGGCCACGGCAGACCCAGGATTTGCCAACGCGATCAATCTGCACGACGGAAAGGTGACAAACAAACCGGTTGCCGATACGTTCCAGCTCCCGTTTTCGCCGTTCTGCTAATTCACCAGTACACGACGAATATAATAAATGCCGGCGCATAACAACGTGGCATTTGCCAGCCAAGCCGACCACATGGGGTCAATCGCTCCGGTTTTGGACATATTTTGTGTCATCATCGCAATCGGATAATAGACCGTCAAGATCGGCAGGAAGCAGAAGAGAAAGCAGGTCAAGAATTGATTTTTTGCCATTAAGATGGCGAAAGGACTTCCCAGTAATACGAAGAAAAAGCAACTGACAGACATCGAAAAACGATTGTAATATTCGGTGCGGAGACCGTAGATTTCATTGGTCGCGGCATTCGACAGGTGCTGGTGGGTCAGGAACGTATTGCTCTGCAGTCCGTCAAAATCACCTCGTGCAAGAGCAAAAGCAGACTCGACCGCCTGCTGCTGCCGTGCATTTCGTTTCTGTTGGTGCATGGCGTCAATCTTGCGGACCAGATCCTGTGTCCGCAGGACTCGATTCCCTGCCGAATCGGTCCGACTGGGAAGATTCTGCGGAATCCGGTCATGTTCGAGAAAAAACGTCGAATTTTTACCAGCCAGATTCCCTTGCATCCCCCAGAGACTCAGATAAAACTTTTGGTTTTTTAAATCGAATTCAATCTGGGCTTCGTTTGCCTGCATGATCACCGATTCGCCCCCTTTGGGCTTATACCGAATCGTTGGATGGATCAGTCTGCGGCCTTTGACTCCGGTCACGTTGATGGTGATGCCATGGTCTCGATCATTGATCTGGTTCTCGGTGCGAAGTTTGTCAAAAATGATGTCTTCCATCGCCAGGGTGACGATTCGCTCAATATTCGTGAAGGCCCACGGAATAATTTGATCGGTCAGAAACAAGGCCACGATGCTGAGCACTCCCGCTAGGAAGAACGAGGGCCACATCAGGTGGATAATGTGAATTCCGGCGGCACGAACCGCGATGATTTCGTTGTCGCCGGCCATTCGTCCATAAACGACGCAGACGGTTAACAGCAACGTCGCCGGAATTGTGTACGGCATCAGACTGGGAACAACAAACGGCATGATTTGCAGAATCTGCCAGATTCCCAAGTCGAATTTTCTCGCTTCGCCAAAAACTCCGACAAAGACCAGCAACAAGGTGGAAATGGTAATCAATGCCACGAAAACTCGCAGCAATTCCATCATGACATAGCGTTCAACTTGCCGCATAAGGTGACTTGAGTTGGCAGAAAGGAAGGAAAACCGGATCGGTTCACCGTATATGCCAACTCAAGGATTCAGGTCAAGATGGATTCAGCAAAGTGTAAAAGATCAGAGATTTGGGCTGTTTGCGAAGAATAGGATTCGACTCAATTTCGATAGTCGAGCGGGGGTTGCTGCTCGGGAAGAAGTAAGGGTTCATATTTTCTTCCTTCCCGGCGTCTGGCATGTTCCTGCTTGGCTTCAACGAGGATCTCGGGTTGTGTCATCAAATCCCAGACCGAGGCCGCCATGGTTTGCGCCGCGAGTTGCATTCCTTGCTTCCCGATCGACATCCCACTGGCCGCGACAGCCTGCCAAGAATGCGATGTTGTGCCGGGCACAAAACAGGCGGTCGTAAAGCCTGCCGTCGGTATCACCCAAGAAACATCACCCACATCGGTTGACCCCTTACCGACTTCGCCACTGGTATCGAAGACTTCGCTGATGATGTCGAGGGGAAGTGGTTTGGTCAGTGTCTGCTGAATCCGTTGCGCGAACTCACGCTGTTGATTGTCATACTTCAACTGATTGAATTCCCTGAGATTCGCCAATGCAACATCGGCCAGTCGATTATTGGGGAGTAATTCCATCGTCCCACCGAGATATCGTTCCTCGAGTTTGGTCTCTGTGGCGAGTGCTCCCGCCTGGGCACACTTGAGCAGTCGCGGGTAGAGTTCGCGGACGATCTCGGCTTTCGGATGACGCAAATAAAAGAACACTTCGGCTGAATCAGGGACCACATTCGGCGCTGCCCCTCCGCTGACAATCACATGGTGAATCCGCGTAAAGTCCGGGGTATGTTCACGAAGCAGTTCGGAAGCATGGCAGGCGAGCTCGACCGCATCCAGGGCAGATCGACCTTGTTCGGGTGCCCCCGCCGCATGGGCGCTGCGGCCAATAAATCGAAATTTCACCGCAGCACGCGACAGGCATGACGAATCCCCAGCCGTATTTTTCGACGCGGGGTGCCAATGTAACGCCGCATCACAATCGTCAAACAGACCGGCTCGAACCATAAACGTTTTTCCACTTCCCCCTTCTTCGGCAGGGCACCCATAAAAACGAACAGTCCCCTGCAGTTTTCCGTTTTGGATTTGCTCCGCGATCGCAATGGCGGCCGAAGCAGAAGCGGCCCCGAACAAATGGTGACCGCAAGCATGACCGTAGGTGGCTCCCGCACGGGGCAACTGCTCAGGGACCGCCTGTTGTGACAGACCCGGCAAGGCGTCGTATTCGCCGAGAATCGCAATCACCGGACTCCCTGAGCCAAAGGTTGCCGTGAAGGCAGTCGGGATCTCGGCAACTCCCCGCTCGACGTGAAAGCCGGCAGCCTCAAGTGCGTCGGCCAGTAATCGAGCCGATTCGACCTCTTGATAACCCGGTTCGGACAGATTCCAGATGCGGGATGCCCAATCCCATGTTGTCGACTCACGCTGCTGAATGCGGTCAACCATCGTTTGCTTTTGAGCCTGTGCCGTTTGGACGGTGAAAAGCATCAGGGCCACGAGACTGGCAAGTCGGATGAGCATGAAAAAATCTCTGGAAGGTAACCGGTGTGCGGCAATCGTCGTCAAGTCGTGAAAAGGTGCCGGAAGCAACCGAATTTGGGGAATCGCAGAATGGGCAAGTCACAGATTCAGTGTTCGATGAGTTGTTCTTCGAGTTGCCCGTCCTTCAGCACGGTCTGCCGGGGAAAGCGTGCGGCCAGTTCGGGACTATGCGTGACGCAAACCAGCAGCGTGTTCTGTTCATGGTTCAATTCGAGCAATAAAGACCCCACACTTTCGGCCGTTGCCCGGTCCAGATTTCCCGTCGGTTCGTCAGCCAGCAGCAGGACCGGTTTGTTGATCAGTGACCGACAGACAGCAACACGTTGTCGTTCACCCCCGGACAATTGAGCCGGACGATGCGAAAGACGATCCGCCAGACCGACTCGATCGAGAAGAGTACGAGCCCGCGATTCAGACTCGGCATCGGCCCCCGGGCCAGCCAGCAGGGGAATCAGCACATTCTCGAGGACCGAGCATTGCGGCAGCAGATGATGATCCTGAAAGATGAAGCCGACCTGGGTATTGCGGAAGTGCGCCTGCTCACGGCTATTCAACTGGAATGGTTGCTGGCCTGCGAGGATCACTCGACCGGAAGTCGGCGTATCCAGAGCACCCAGCAGATAGAGCAACGTACTTTTCCCCGACCCCGACGGGCCCGTGATCGCCAAGGCCTCGCCCCGCCCCATCATCAGGTTCACGCCTCGTAAAATCGAGAGCGAACCTTCCGCCGTCGGATAGGTTTTTGTCAGTTGCTCGATCACCAGCGTCGGTTCAGTCAGTGCCATTTCCAGGATTCCCGATCAAGCTTATCACGATTTCCTTCAGATCTTATCCATGACCATCTTGGACGTTCGTGACCATCTTGGACGTTAGGGTCGCGTATTTCCAGTGACTCGCTTCCCCAACACGCACTTCTGGATCACAATAGAGCGAGGAACGGGTCTGTCGGGGACGATCGAAACGATCTGAGGTAGCCGGCGGCATGGCGGATGATGTCATTCACTCGATCAAAAAGGGAACGCTTCATGACTACGCAACACGGATCGACCACCGTCAATCGACGCGACTTTCTGCACCAGAGTCTGGCAGGTCTCTCTGCGATCGGAATTGCAGCCCCGCTGATGGGTGGCCACTCCCTTTGTGCGGCGGAACCGGTGCTGAGAAATGGCAAATCGCACATGAAATTAAGCCTCGCAGCGTACTCGTTCAGTCGAGTACTGACGACGCGAGGAACACCCGAGCAACTTGCCGGGGCCAAGTTTACACTCGAAAAATTCATTGACTTTTGTGCCGAACAAAATCTGGATGGGACCGAGTTAACCGCGTATTATTTTCCGAAAGAGATCACCAGAGACTATCTGCTCAGCCTGAAAGAACGCACATTCCGTTTAGGTCTGGATATCTCGGGGACTGCGATCGGCAATGATTTCTGCCTGGCGGAAGGGGAAGCGCGCGAGCGAAATCTGCAGATGTGTCGCGAATGGATTGATCATTCGGCCACCCTGGGGGCTCCTGTGATTCGAATTTTTGCCGGAAATATTCCCGCAGGCGATACGGAAGAGACTGCCCGAGAACGTTGTATCGAAGGGATCAACCGTTCACTGGAATACGCGGCAAGCAAGGGGGTTTGCCTGGCACTCGAAAACCATGGGGGGATTACCGCCACCTCGGAACAACTGTTAAAAATTGTGCGCGGAGTGAAGCCCTCACCCTGGTTCGGTGTGAATTTTGACGGAGGAAATTTACGGACGGAAGACCCCTACGGTGATCTGGCAAAAATCGCCCCCTACACGATCAACGCGCAGATCAAGGTCGATCTGTATCCTGGCGGCAAGAAAGAATTCGCAGATCTCGCTCGGGTGGTCAAAATTCTGAAAGAGGCCCATTATCGCGGGTTTCTGGTGCTTGAGTATGAAGCCGAAGCAGATCCGTTTGTCGCCATCCCCGGCCATCTCGCGAAACTTCGAGAATTGATTTCTGGGTGAAACGAGTTCTGGGTGAAACCGTGTTTCACTCTGTAAATCGTGTTTCACTCGGGTAAGTGTGAGGGAAAGGGATAGACCCTCGGTGTACTTTTGCCGTCCGTGTTGATGCTCCGGAAAAAGTGCTCATTTCCAATCCGCTGACTCCCAGCCTTGAAAACGCAAATTGAGCCATTCTCAAAATCCATTTCCGACGAGAGTTGGCTTCAAAAAAACTTCCCGTCCTCCTTACTTTTTGCAGTGAACCGTTACACTTCCGGGCGAAATGCTGCCGCTACGAGCTTTCAGGCCACTTTGGTGATTTGCGGTCTGTTTCAGGAGTTTGAACATGTGTCGTTATTGGAAATCTATTGGTTCCTCAGCGCTGCTGTCCGGACTGTGGGGTGGATTGGTCTCTGCGATGATTTCGTCAAGACTGACATTGTTTTCGACGGTCGCGCTGGCTGCACTGTGGAGTGGGCTGGTCTTCACGCTCAGCGGGTGTGGCCGCAGTACCGATCCCTCGTTGGAAAATCCTGCGAGTTTCTCCAATCAGAAATCGGGCTCGAAAAGCGGTCAGGGGGGCGGAGGAAGCGAAAATGATCCGTCATTTCGCGTTCCTGACGGGGACTCGGTCAAAATTCTCGCATTTGTCAAAGGGCTGGTAAGCCAAAAGTATCAGCCTTCCAGTCAGCAGGATGCGAACGAGTACACGCTGAAATTGCAAAGGGCCATCATTCGGGCTGGCGACAAAATTTTGGCTCAAAAAGCGGATGATGCAACGCTCAAGGAAGCCTTAACGCGAAAAATCGTCGGTCAAATTGGTCTGGCGGTTTCTGGCCTGGACGACGCCCCCGAGCAGATCCTGGCAGAAGTTCAGCGATTACGAGGAGATGCTCGCCCCGTGGTGGTGGAAGTTGCCAACCAGTACTGGTTGGCCGTCCGTGCCTTAAATGTCAATTCTCTGCCACCCGCAGATCAGGAAAAATTGCGTGAGGAAGCGATCGAATGGGTTCGCGTAAACGGTTTTTCGGATGATTCACTGCGCGATGCCGTGCTCGTGGCAGATCAACTGACCAAGGCCAATCAAATCGAGGCGGCAGCGGGCCATTATGAGCACCTGGTCGAGGCGATCCAGCAGTCGCCAGAAAAGGAAACACGGGGTAAGTTGATGACCCAATGGCAAGGCAAAGCGGCTCAATTGCGACTTCCCGGATCGAAGTTGGAACTCGAGGGAACCTTGCTTGATGGCAGCCAGTTGGACTGGGAATCTTATCGTGGCAAAGTCGTGCTAGTCGATTTTTGGGCAACGTGGTGTGGCCCCTGCATTGCCGAAGTCCCCAACGTGAAAGAGAACTATCGCAAGTATCACGATCGCGGCTTCGATGTGCTGGGAATCAGTCTGGATAAAGACCGCAAGCCACTTGTCAACTTCGTGAATCGCGAATCCATTCCCTGGAAACAGATGTACGAGGATTCTTCCGGAAAGGGATCGGGCTGGCAGCATTCGATGGCCGTGAAGTATGGAGTCACGGCAATTCCCGCCGCAATTCTGGTGGATCAGCAGGGAAAAGTCGTTTCGATGAATGCGCGGGGGGACGAATTAAGCCGACTCTTGAGTGAATTACTCAGCCCCTCCGCAAAGTAAAATCCCGATTGTCAACGCAACCCGGCGAATCGGACTTCGGTTGACCGTAGCAGTCCCCCTGATTGCCACAGAAACGTTCTTGCACCTTGATGGGCTCTCTGCAATTTTTGCCTACGTCTCACCCGAATCTTTGCTGCATTCGCCATTTTTTCACGGTATGATTTCGGGATGTGTATGTCGGTGGAGGCGAAAGGGGGCTGGCCCTCATGCATCTCGCCAACGAAATGATGAAATCACGACTTGCGGCCAAATCGCTGGTTCTGCAACGATTTGTGGAAATTGATCATGATGAACTTCACGACCCTGCTCTGCATGCTGCTCACGGGTGCGGACCCTGCCCTCCCCGCCGACGCCTTGCTACCGGCGAACGTCACCCCGCCTGGGCATTCCATGCATGGCGAATCGTTCGATGAAGGTCCGCGTCGGGCCGCCTCGCTGCTCGGAACCACCGGTCGGGTCACCTTTCCCGTGACAACCAGCGTGGTGCAAACCCAACAATTCTTCAATCAGGGGGTCGGCCAACTCCATGGATTCTGGTACTTCGAAGCGGAACGCTCGTTCCGACAAGCAGCCAAACTGGACCCCGACTGTGCGATGACCTATTTCGGCATGGCTTTGGCGAATGTGAATAACGACACACGTGCCAAGGGATTTCTGGCCGAGGCGGTCAAGCGAAAATCCAAGTCCTCGGAACGTGAACAAAAGTACATTGATGCCCTGGACGCGTGGTATAAAGCCGATGTCGGGGACGAGAAGAAAAAAAAGGAGCGAATCCGTAATTACGTGAACGCTCTCGAAGAAATCCTCTATCGATTTCCTGACGACCTCGAAGCCAAAGCGATGCTGGGGATGGGACTCTGGCAGCATCGGGGTGAGCTGGAAATGCCGGGATATTTCGCGATTGATGCGCTACTCAACGACGTCCTGGCGGTTGATCCCTTTCATCCTGTCCATCATTACCGTGTCCACCTCTGGGATAATGATAAGGCAAAATTGGCAGTCCATTCTGCCGAACGATGCGGCCTCTCCGCACCGGGGATTGCTCATATGTGGCATATGTCCGGACATATCTACAGTGACCTGCATCAATATTTTGATGCCGCCTGGCATCAGGAAGCGGCGGCAAGAACCGACCATGCCTACATGATCCGTGAGGGGGTTTTCCCCGATCGGATCCATAACTTTGCCCACAACAATGAATGGCTGGTGCGGAATCTGCAGTTTCTCGGTCGAGTGCATGATGCCGTCACCTTGGCCCGGAATATCATCGATCTGCCGCGACACCCGAAATATAACTCGTTTCCCGGCGGGAAAAGTGCACATTACGGACGATTGCGGCTGCTGCAAGTTTACTCGCAATTCGAGCTGTGGGAGTCGCTCATTGCCGACGCACAGACACAAGTCCTTGCACCGACGACCGACGAAAACGAACAGATCAAATATTTCCGCCACTTGGGTCGAGCCTATTTCCGGTCGAGCGATCCCGTAAAAGGTCGTGCCCAATTGGCAATCCTCGAACGGCGATTGGCGAGACTGAAGCAAGACTCGGACATCGCCGTCGACGAAGCGGTTGCCAAGGCTCGCTTTGAGGGAAATGACGCGAAAGCGGTCGAGGAAAAACGGGCACAAGCGATCCAGCCGACAGCAGAACGGATTCGAACGTTAGAACGAGGCGTGGATGAATTGCAGGGATACGTGCTGTTGTCAGAAGGAAAGCCCGCCGAAGCGCTGGAACGACTGGTGAAGGCGAATGAGGTGGACGAAGCCCTCCTTGCGGACGTGGAATTCCAAGCCGGAAAACAGGATGTCGCCTTGAAGCGACTGAAGGATTGGGTTGGAAGAAGCAAAAATCAGGCCCGGCCCCTGGCAGCGTTGGTTCAACTCCTCTGGCGACAAGGAAACAAGGACGAAGCGAAGCGATCCTTCGAGACCCTGCGAGAAATCTCGGGTTCCATCGATCTGGATGTGCCGCCGTTTGCAAGATTGCAGCCGATTGCGATGGAACTGGGGTTCAAGGCCGACTGGCGCTTGCCGAAGCCGGTCGCTCGCAATGCCGCCGAACTTCCTGACTTGGCGACACTTGGCCCACTGACCTGGAAGCCCGTAGATGCTCCCAGTTGGTCGCTTCCCGACGGTGCTGGTCAATTGCACTCGGCGGCCGAATTCCAAGGACGGCCCGTTGTTGCGATCTTCTATTTGGGATCGGGTTGTCTGCACTGTGCCGAGCAATTAAAGGCTTTTGCTTCCAAGCAAAAACAGTATGCGGACGCGGGAATTTCGTTGGTGGCGATCAGCACAGACAGCGTCGAGAACCTCAAAAAATCGCAGGAACGCTATAACGCGGAAGGGGTCTTTCCGTTCCAGCTGGTTTCGGATACGACACTGGAAACGTTCAAGCGATTTCACGCCTACGACGATTTCGAATCCACTCCGTTACACGCCACGGTGCTGATTGACGCTCAGGGAAAAATCCGCTGGCACGATCTGGGCCCCGAACCGTTTATGGACGTCGATTTTGTGCTGGCTGAAGCCCGACGTTTGATTGAACCTGCCAAAGTGGAATTTCCTCGCGAGCCTGAACTTCTGGATCTGTCACACCCCGCTGACGCCTTAGCACCGCGAAACCTCTTTCCTGTGCCAACTCAAACGCCGGCCAAAGAACCCGTACGTAACGAAGTCGCTGCAGGGCCTAAGCCTTGAGGTAAACAACCAGACCAACCCGAGACGCTTGGCCAACAGGTATCCCGTTCACAATCGTTAAATCAATCACCAAATCACCGTAATTCGGGTTTTAAGTCACTTTTGGGCAAGTTCCGACCGCACGACTGACGGGCATGATCCATTCTTCATAGGAATGGGTTCATTTTCAGGAGGTCTCAATGCACCAGGATCAACGAATTGGTTTGGCACTCGGGGTGCTGCTCATCGGAGCCTGCGCCGCCCTGTTCTTTCGCAACGAAACGCGAGAACGAGTGGAAACACCTCGATTGCAACATGCTCAGGAACTGGATGATCGTATCGCCGAACGGACAACTCGCCCGTATCTGAAGGGGGTTGAGGCCGTCGAAGCGGGTGACCGGGTTCGTATCCGTTCCGTCGCAGACCGTAAAGAATCCGAGTTGGCGTCCGACGAGGATCACGGTGGGTCCTATTTGAGTTCTGCTGAACAAGCGTTCGGCGGCAAAAATTCCTCGGGAGGGGGACAGCCTTTATCGCAACTGACCGACAGCGACAGCGACGTTCAGGAACTCGCACCAATCCCCGTACCGGGGGATCGACTACCGGGGGATCGATCACTTTCGGCGGGAAAAACCGAGACTGGAAATTCGATCTCGAGCAGTAAACCGGGAACTTCCGGACGGACGAGCGGGGAAAATCTGCAGAAAGAGCGAACGCATCTCGTCCTGAAAGGAGAATCGCTCTCGTCGATTGCCGCGAAACACTTGGGCAATTCCAACCGTTTTCAGGACCTGTTCGAAGCCAATCGAGACCAGCTCAGGGACGCGAATGACCTACGATCCGGGATGGTCTTGAAAATCCCGGAATTGGCGTCAAACTCGGCCTCGAAAGCGGCTCAAACGAAAGCTGCGGGGACCACGTCTGTGGAACGATCGAGCGGGCTGGAGCCGACACCACGGCTTGATGGAAACAAACATCTCGGCGAGCGGCCTGCCTCGGCACCGTTAGTGGACATTCGCGAAGAATCGTCCGCCGGGATCGTCGCGGAAACGCAAAAAGGGGGACTGATTGAGTCCAAAGTGAATGTCCCCGTTCTCGGTGAACCGACGAATGAGAAAACTTCCGAGACACCGAAGGGGGGCGATGAGGCAACACCCAGAAAATTCGTCCCGTCCAAAAAATACGCTCCCTCAACGAGGCCTTCACCACCGGTGGCAAAGTCCAACGACTGAAGTTACGGGTCAGCAAAATCGCCAGGTCCGACCGGGGGTTGTCGAAAAGAAAATGATGGGGAGAAACGAGAGAGATCGTGATCGTTTACCCCAAGGTGATCAGCATCACCATCAGCAGGCGGGTTTGGATTTTTAGATTGAGTTGACGCAGGATTTCGGAAATTGATTCACAACCGTCGCTGGCCATCTCACGACAATCTGAGCCGAGCAGACTGAGCCGAGCAGAATCGAATGACAGACTGCCCGCACCCCGTTGCCGCCGGGGCTGACATCGGCACCCCTATCGCGGCTTCCAGCATGAACGACGAACGATTTGTCACGTGGTGCCCGGACCACTCCAATCGGGGTTTCTGAACTGTTCCAGCCTCGCATTGATCTCATTTAGACGCTGCGATTTCTCAACCGACGCTTGAATTCCTCAGTCACTTCGGACAATTGCACTTCGCTGAGGTTTGTCAATTCGTCCCTGGTTAACTCGGCGATACCCAAAAGCTCTTGCAGCAGCATGATCTGCCCAAACAACTCCCCTTCCGCACGGCCTTCCTCACGGCCTTGATTGAGCGCCCCTTCCAGCCGTGCGGCTTCGTCGAGCTGTAGCTTTAGGCGTGCATCATACAATTGCCGTTGTTCAGGGTTATGTGAAATCATGTCCAGGACTCCTGCCGCTTCGCTGAATTCGGCTTCGGGAAACAATCCCTCGATACCATTCAACGACAGATTGGCGGCGTTTACCAGAAAATAGGCCCATTTCTCAATCGAACTGGCCTGAGACACATTTTGCACTGTCTTGCTCAGTTTTGACAACTGCAAAAGATGAATTTGTAAATCGTTTGTCAGCAGCAATCCGGATGGATCGCGAAGCCGAAAATCCAAGTGCAAACGTGGATCACGCGAGTACATCGGTTTGGTCAGGACGCAAATGCTGATCGCTGGATTCAGGGCCAATAATTCTAGTGTCCCCTTGTCTCCAATGGAAAGGATAACAAAACTTCACAATCCTCTCTTGTCTGATGAATTCGACATGCAAAGAGTCAACTCAAAATGGGATTGCGACAGTGCAAAACAATCAAGTACTGGACTGGTTCGTGGCGAATTTGCCTTCCCGGATGGCCTAAACTTGAGTCCCAGTTAAGCGAATGGAATCTGATTCAGATGACAACTCCAAAAAATCTGCCCTACGTTCGACTTGCGGTTCAATGTTTTGACCGCCGAAAAGAAAATCCACTTCCATTGTTCAATCGTCATCTTTGTCTAGACTGGGAAAAGCTTTCGACGACCGAAATTGCTGACGTTTTGTCAATCTTGAATGCTGACGATTCTCGATTTCATCCACGTGGGTTTGACGAAACGGTAAAAACAATATCTTTAAGCAAAACCAGCTTTAAATCTGATTTAATCGGATACCGCCACGCGTTCGTCGAAGCGTCAACCGATGACCTAAAACAATTTCATTCGTATGCAACTGAACAAAAGACTGGATTCCACATCCTCAGCGCACCGTACGGCTACATCGAAGATGAAACCGGAACTCCATGGACAATGATTGATATTATGCGTCATGTTAACGGGCAGGAGTTCACGGTCATTTTCGGCGATCCCAAAAGCGTTATTCAACTGGGGCCGACGTCTCCCAAAAACGAAGCCGAATGGACGTTAAAAAAAGCAAATACAATCTCTCAGTTTCTCGATGTGGTGCGTCGGATTTATCACAGCGAATGGTATGACTCTCCGAAATCCATCGCGTCTGCTACTCAAGAAACCCGCGAAGTAGAATTGCTTGAGGCGATTTTCCCGAACGATGCGGAAACACTTTGCGTTCTTGCTTACTTTCGACAATTGCATGCCGGCGACAAACTACTACTGAAAGCCTGCGACGCCTACCTCGATCACACTGGTGAGGAATTAAAGCGGTTGTAGATTGAACGGGAGAGAGACGTCTTCGTTAAGTTAATTGACTCGCCGCCCGTGTTTGCTCAAGAAACCACCGCGACGCGACGTCAAATCATTCAAATGTTCATGTATGGCGGCCGTTTGTTGCACAGCGAATCCAACAATGGCGATGAGATCGCACTCGCTTCCCTCATTGAAAAGCATGGAAAGTGCGAAGCCATCCTTCTATTCAACTCATGTCTCATGGACATTTACAGAGTTTCCGCCAACGTATATCACGTCATTCAACAAGATTTCCATTATTGGATAGACGACAAAAAAATGATCGCGCCATCCAGAGTGGAGATCCAAGAACTATTCAGCGGCTTTAGATCGCCGCCGCGAGGCACGTGAGACATCATCACATCAATTCAAAATCCGTATTCCCCTTTTTCGCGATCGGATCGCCCCTATGGATCCACGATTGGGTCACAGGAAATGAGCGGAAAATTTAACGCCAAGTCGCCAAGCCTCAGGGACTCAAGGAAGAATCCGAGGAAGAGACAAAACCCTGTTTTCCGTTTTGGTATTCCTGGCGTCCCTGCGTCCTGGCGTCTTTGCGTTAAAATCGACTCACCGGCATTTTCGCTATCAACGACGCGAAGAGTCGTGGTCGTCGTTGCGACTTCATCGCATCCTCTTGCGATTTCCGGCGGCGAAATCACGAAAAACAGATGATTTCAAACTCGCGTTGCGCTTTCGCAACGGACCGTTGTTTCTCGATTCCCCGGCGGTCATAATACTGGAGGAATCGTCTACATTAGCAGGAAATCTGACATGCCATCGCTCTCCGCCTTCGAAATCACCAACAGTGTTCTCGACCCGTTTATGGAATGCTTGACGCCCGAAGTTGCCGCGCGAGTCGCCAGTTTCCAATCTGCTCCAACGGCGCAATTGCGTTTGGATTACTTGGCCGATCAAGCGAACGAAGGCCTGCTCACAGCGGAAGAACAAGTTGAATACGAAAGCTACCGATCGGTCTTTCACTTCGTCACGATCCTTCAATCAAAAGCGCGCGCCTCTCTGAAACGACAAGCGGTCGAATGATGAACAACGCATTACGCGAATTCGTTCGGCAGAGAGCCAATAATCGATGCGAATACTGTTTGTTACCGCAGTCCGCAGCAGCATTTTTCTGGTTTCACATCGAACACATCCGCGCCAGGCAGCATGGGGGTGAAGATGTGGAGGAAAACCTGGCTCTCGCCTGCCCTGATTGCAATGCGCATAAAGGCCCGAACCTGACGAGTGTTGGTCTTGCCCCTCTCTCCGTACCGGAATTCATCCACCGATTTTGGTGAGGAGGCGAAAATCGAGCCAGCCCCATTCAAAATCCGCAACCCCCTTTTCACGATCAGATCGCGCCCCCATGGATCGACGATCAGGTCGCAGGAAATGAGCGAAAAATTTAACGCAATGGCGCCAAGCCGCAGAGACGCAAGAAAAGAGGAAGAGAGAAGGGCGAAATCCCATTTTCTGTTTTGGTAGTCCTGGCGTCCCTGCGTCCTGGCGTCTTTGCGTTAAAATCGCCTTACCGGCGTTTTCGCTATCAAAGAGGGGGGCGGGACGTCGTCGTCGTCGCTGCGACTTCATCGCGTTCTCTCGTGAATTCCGGCCGCGAAATCACGAAAAACGTGTGATTTCGCGGCTGCTTGAGTGGCTTTCGCTCCGCACACACCTGTTATTGGCCGTACCCTATCGGCCAACCAAAATCATTCCAGTATCTCGTGTTTTTCCCCTTGTTTTTTTTCGTCGATCAGGGTGCCTGACAGCATTTTGATTCTTACTACCAAACTCAAATACGGCCCGCGAGACGCTGAAGCTCAGCTGCGAGAATCCGGGCACTTTGATGCCAACTGGGAGCCACAGGAAGTGGGAGCGGTCCTTGTGAATTGCGAGCCATTCCTTCCAGGATTCCTGCCCGAATCCCTGCTGCGGTTGGCTCGATGTAAATTGAATCATCGCCCCCCGCTTCACGGATTTCCGGGAGATCGGAGGTCACAACGCGAGTTCCGCAAGCGCGGGCCTCCATCGCGGGCATACCGTACCCTTCGTATAACGAAGGAAACACAAACAGCTTCGCTCCCCCGTACAGGGCCGGCAAGTGATCATCGGAGATGTACCCGAGGTGCCGAAGGTGCTGACCGCCATCGCGCTGCAACAACTGCTCGATCTCGGCAAATCGGCTTTCTTTCCGTCCGACCAGTACCAATTGATAATCCGGTAATTCATTCGCCTCTTTCATCGCCAAAAAGGCCTTGATCAGCGTCGCGACGTTTTTACGAGGATCCCATGTCGCCACATTCAGCAGGTAGGGACGATCAAGGCCATATTCTTGGAGAACGTCTGCCCGTTGTGCATCGGTTGGCTTTTGGAACCGCGCATCCAACCCCGGCAGCACGACAATCGATTCACGGCCAAATTGCTGACGAATTCTCTGTTGTGTTCCGCGCGAAATCGTAATGATCGATTGAGCCCGTTTCAGGTCTCGTTTGAAGAACAGACGAAACGCGAGGGCATGCAGCCAATGGAAAGAATCGGGTGTCACCTCATGCACAAAATCGTAGAGCGTCACAGCAGTAGGAAGATCCCGAGGGAGTTTCGGCAAAAAGACATAAGGGCTCCAAAAGACATCGAGTGCATCGGCTCGGCAAAGCTTCCCTTCAGCCAGTTTTTGCCAGACAACCGGGGACTTCGCAAACCAGCTTGAATCAACCCGTTGCGTGAGCTTGCCGGGAAACTTCGTGAGCTCTATGGGTGATGGGGTGTAGAGAAAAAACTCGGCATCCGGGAGAAATGAGGGGAGCTCATGAAACAGCTGCATGGCATACAGCGAGTGCCCCCGAGGTTGCTCTCGAAACAGCGTACCATCAATACCGATCCGCAGTGGCCTGTTCATCAATTGGGGAATCCTGCTTGTGCTGTAACCGATTCCATCAAAAGAAACGGGTTTGAGGCAAAATTATGGGAATCGCGGAATCTTTTTGCCAGACCACTGTTTTGCCAGACCACTGACGGCAAAGACGCAAAAACCATTGTTTTCACTTCGTTCGTGTCGAACGGTAACGGGCCACCAAATCCGTGGAACCCGCCGGAATTTGAGAAAAACTTGACTTCACCGAGGATCTTTCACCGAGGATCTTTTGAAAGAGTTCCTTGGGCAGATTTCCCAGATCATGCTCCATGATGTCTGGTTCGCCTCGAGGACACATCAGGTAGCGAAGATTGCAGTAGTTGGTCGACTTGATGGCGAAAACTTCCGGATGGTGACGGAGCACCGTTGATCCCTGTTGGTTGCCGTATTCTCGCAAAAAATTATTGACACGCCTCTGAAGCATGCCAAAATCGGTATCATCAAGAGACATCACACACCCGAACTTCGAACCACGCTCATCCAACAACACAGCGTGGCATGTTAGCAACCACCCATCATGAATTGAATGGCCTTCTCTTTGCCTTCGCTTTTTTTCAAAAAGCCCAGAAGATTGCGGAAATCCAACAATTCCCAGCAAAAAAGACCTGCATTGAATTTGATGCGATCCCCCCGTAAAACTCCGATTGATGCAAGGCATCCAACAGGGGTGTTGAGGACGCCCATATCGGCCATCACCCTTGGCCCTATAAAATCCCCTCTTCAATTGAATTCTTTTTTTTTCGCGAATTCCGTGAGGCAAGGGCTTTCATGAACGTTGGTCGAATCCTGTTGGAATGTGGGAATACGCTTGTTTCGGGGAATAACTCGGGAATCCAGCGCGTTTCCCGGAATCTGGCTCGGCAAGCGATTGCCGTCGGAGCCGAACTGGGGGTGACATCCATTCCGATCATCAAACACCGCTGGCGTTGTTACGATGGTACACGCTGGCTGGCGGCATTGGAGCGGCGTATTGAGGCAGGGAATCCGCAAAAACCGGTGACCCGGACGCTGGAATCGTTTCACAGCGGCAACAGCTTGCTCAAACGACTTCTGCGATTCCTCCGACGTGGCACCCTTCAATCGATCTCTTCGATCGTGGAGCAGGAATCGCTCGCCTGGCAGAGTTCGGCGATTCATTTTCAGTCGGATGACCTGGTCATTTCGCTGGATGTCTGGTGGACTCCATCACTGAGGAGGTTGTTGCAACAAGCCCATCAACAGAGAGCACAAACAGGAATTGTCGTTTACGACCTGCTCCCCATCACCCATCCGCAGTTTTTTCCCAGTGGCCTGACATCGATTTTTCAACAATACCTGGACCATTACTTGAAGCATGCCGACGTGCTGATGGTGATCTCGCAAACGGTGCAAAACGAATTGCGAAAGTACGCGAAGAAACTCTTGGGAGATAGGGCGGGTGAAGCGGTCAAAATCGATTTCTTTCGGCTCGGTTCGGACCTCGACTTGATCGCCTCGGGTATCCCCTCCACGGACCAGATCAGCGACTCCGCTCGTCAAGTCTTTGCCCAGACCCCCGGTCCCCCTCCGTATTTATCAGTGGGGACACTGGAACCTCGCAAGAACCACAACTATTTGCTGGATGCCTTTGAGCAGATCTGGGACCGTTGTCCCCAAACACGCCTTTGCATCGTCGGTCGGCCGGGGTGGTTGTGTGGAGATCTGTTAGATCGCATCCATCATCACCCCCGTTTTGGACATGAACTGCATCTGCTCACCAACGCCAGCGATGCCGATCTGGCGTACTGTTACCAGCATGCACGAGCACTGGTTTTTTCCTCGCACGCCGAAGGATTTGGCTTACCACTGATCGAGGGTCTCCGGAACGGTCTGCCAGTGCTTGCCAGTGATATCCCTGTCCATCGCGAAGTCGGGGGAGAATCCTGCCTCTATTTCGACATTGGCTCCCCCTCAACGCTCGCTCAGATCGTCATCGATCGTGAACAAACGGGGGCATTCGCTGCAGTGAGCGACTGGGACCCTTCGGCCGTCATCAGTTGGCGAGACAGTACCCGACAATTTTTGCAAAAGTGTCGGGTACTCGCAGAATCCGTGGATTCGCCGTCGATGGAAACGCCCGATACCGAAGGTGCTGAACATGCAGTCCATTCTTGAACGTTGGCGGTTTCGGCTGAATATTCGCGTCAGACAACTGATGTCGTACCACCTTCGTCAACCGGCACGAAGGGGGAATCACCCCTTAAAAGTCCACATCGGCCATGCATTCTGGGGTGCCGGAAATGCCGGTGACGATTTCATGCTATTAGGATTTTTGCGAGAAATTGGCCGTCAACGACGCAGGGTGGGATTCACCTGTTGTGTACCGGAAAATTGGGAATTGCTGGCCAAACGCTATCCGGAAATCACCTGGCTCCCCTATACGATCGATGCGCGTTGGAACGCAATTCGATCGGCAGATTGCTGGCTCGGACTGGGTGGCACCCCCTTCCAAACGGACAGCGGCCGATTTTTTGAATGCCAATTGGATCAGGAGTGGTTCATGTGTCAGGTGCTCGCCAAACCGATGGATTTTTTGGGAATTGGTGTCGAAAACTCGTTCGTCATGCAGCGACCACAATTCCGCCGGGCATTCATGTCGGTACGGCATTGTTGGGCTTGCGATGAACGATCGGCAAAGTGGTTGGACGAGGCAAATCCAGGACGAACGACCAGCGCCGCCGATCTTGCGAATATTCTGTTTCGGGAACGATTCGCGGGACAGGAACGAAATCCCGATCCCCACGCAATTGGTTTCCTGTTCAATTTTGAAAAGCCAACAGAAAATGTGATCGATGCCCTGCCGGTGCTCATGCAGGGACTTCCTGCGGAACGAGCGTTCTGGTTGGTACAGGATCCCCGATTATTGCCAGGTATGGAAAATGACTGGTGGCGGCGATTTTCTGAAAGCCTGCGTCAGCGGTTAACGATTTTCAATCTTGATAGGGAGTCGACGTGTTCGACAAGTCCGGTAGACTTTTTAAAGTGGCCTGCGAAGGTGATCAGCAGCCGCTATCACGGGGCACTTTTGGCGGTCTGGATCGGTGCCAAAGTTCTGATTGTCGCCCGGAGTGGCAAGTTGACCGGTTTGGCAGATCAATTCGGTTTGCCACGCGTCAACAGCGTCTCCGAAGTTTCCGAGATCATTTCGGGGGTCTCCGCTGCCGCGACGATTTCCCTTGATCGACTCGAATCTCTCGCAGAAATCGCGGCGGCGTCTGTCAGAGATTGGCTGACCGAGGCGTCCGTCAGTGCAGGAAAAGAAATCGAATGAGTCTGGAAATTGGGCCTTGGAAATATTGGCTACTGATCAGGATTGCGTTCTTGTGGAACCAAGTCCTGTGCCGCCGCAGAAAGCACTACCGCCTGGCGATCATCAAGATGGATCGAATTGGCGATGCCGTGCTGGCGGTTGGGGCGATTCGATTGTTGATTGATCGCGTGGGTGAGGATCAGTCATTGCTGGTCATCTCGCCGATTGCGGAATCTTTGTACCGGGCTGAGTTCCCTCGCACCGATTTCCTCGTGTTACCCATCTCATGTATTTCGTTCTGGCCTGAATTTGTCACGTTTCTCTGGAAGTACCATTCCCGTTTTTCTGGCCTTTCCTGTGATGAGCTCGTCTGTTTGCGACACCATCCCTCCGATTATCTGCATGCCATGATGCGACTGTTACCCGCCTCAGTCCGTTATGCTTGCGAGAAAAAGGAATCCTACCTCGGAAAGGCAGCGGTCCCCTTTCCTGACGCAGTTTTGTCTCCGTATCCCGAAGTCCTGATTGGCCACTGTCAAGAGCTCGAAGCACACCGACGTGTCGTCAGCTCTGTTCGGGGATTTGAGGTCCCTCTTGAGCAAATCCATTCGCGACTCACGGTACGAGCCACTGAGGTTCGCACCGTACTGCTGGTCTGTCCCCAAGCCAGTGATGAAATTCGCCAATACCCTCCTGAACTGCTGGCGACAGTGATCCAGGGGTTTATTGCACAACATCCGATGCCGGTCGAATTCTGTGTCCCCCCGGGCACCGACATCCGTGTATGGGACTGCGCGAATGAAGCGGCGGGGCTGAACTCGGTCACTTGGCGATTCCCTGCAACAATTCCCGATTTGGTTCAGGAAATCGCCTCAGTACGGATCCTGCTTGCGCCGGAATCGGGACCAGCCCATATTGCGACGGCACTCGATCAACCGATTGTGGTGCTGATTGGCGGGGGGAATTTCGGCAATGTTGCCCCCTGGTCGAAAAGCCCGCGACAGAGATGGTTAAACCGCCCCCTCGACTGTTATGAATGTGGCTGGAAGTGCGTGCATGCGTCCCCGATCTGTATCACGGAAATCCCTCCGGTCGAGGTGATTCAGCAACTGTTGGCGGCGTTTGCGGAACAATGACCGCGTGGCTGTCGGTATCGCTTGAACTGTTGCTCAATTTGGCCATCGCGAAAACGGGCAGGGGATCGAGTCCGACTGTGAACGGTTTTTCTGGTCACGACGACGCGAATCTCCGTTTCTCTCTTCCCGTTTCCCAACAATGCCGTCTCGCGGGAAACCGCCATCCAACGCTGCTCGCGAGTCCGATTCGACATTGATGACCGCATTGATTGGGGTTTCCCGGCGCCGCAGATCTCAGCCCGCAAACCATCCGGGAAGGTTTCGCCGAAGGACTGATCCGATCCACGCCCTCGTGGCTCCTCTGGCTGGCCGCAAATGACGATCAAGCTCGAAGGAATCGAACGTCATCAGCGCACAATGCTCGTCATTGATTCCATAACTCACCAGCCAACGTCCCTTCGCGAAGACAGCTCCCGATGGATAGATAACCTCAGCGACCTGTGGATTTAACCGCGGCTGAATCAATCGATCCGCGAACGGATTTGGTAGCTCCAACGGCTGGGCAAGGTATGCGTTGGGCTTGAAATCAGGAGGACCAGCGAACCTGACCGCGCTGGGATGATACCGAATTCCTTGCGAGGTTTGAGACTGAGAATGACAAAACGCGATGAGCTGCCCCCCCTGCAAGACTGGTGGCGATCCTCCGCGCAGCGCCCCGAAATGCTTGATATAACCGGCGAGATGGGAGTGATGGGTTTGCACCTTGGCGAATGACCAGATGCGACCATCGTCGTTTTCCAGTCGAATAATGCAAAGCGGGGCGGGCGAATAGAGACCGTACAACTCGTCACCCCACCCGAAAAGGCCCCAGTTCTTTTCGATTGGGGCCTGCCCGGCAACCAGCCGCAATTCTCGTGAAGTTCCGATCGGGGTCAGTGTTTCGGAATCCAGCTCTTGAACAAACTGGTGATTCGCCGGCTTGTGCATCCCGGAATTCCAGTGGACCAGCAGCCGGCCCTGCCAGCGAATCAAGCGGGGGTCGGCAAACCAATTCCGCCCCTGTTCCGGATACCACCCGGCAGGCAAAACCAGAAAGTCGCTCAGTGGAATCGCGGACTGGGGCCGGACTTGAAGATTGCGGCCCAGTCGGCAGACTGCCATCTGTCGTCGACCGTCGTGTAGGACGACGCGATAAGCGAGCAAATAACCGTCCGTGGCCTCGATGATGGCGGGATTAAAGATCCAAACGGGCCCTTGACCGGATGCCAACTGCCATGCCTCCGGCAAAAGAGACCCGCTCTCAAATAGGCAAAACCCGTCGGGGTACCCGATGAGATGCTGATCGGCTGCCATGTGGCCAGTCCTGTTTCAGTTCGTTACAAGAGAACGCTGCCGCCGGATTATCCGGTCCGGGAACCTCAACATCAAGAGACTCCAGAAACCCCGCCTGCACGGCTGATGGAAGAGCTGACGCCGTGAGAGCTACTGTGGGAAGGTCACCAAAACTGTTGAGCCACTTTGACCCTCATCGCGCGCACGCTCACTGCCGAATTCTCGTCTGCAGCTTGATGAGTCCGATTCTGATCGAACTTTTGTCCTTCTTGACGCGGATGCTCAGCAACTCGGATTCTCCAGATCCTCACAGAAAGTCTTGACCCAAGAAATCGTCTTCAACCACAGTCTTGCCCATCTCTCCGAACCGGAATTCACTTACCGATTTTTGTGCAGAAGCGAAAATCCCGATCCATGCAAAATCCGCAACCCCCTTTTCGCGATCAGATCGCCCTCATAGATCCACGATTGGGTCACAGGAAATGAGCGGAAAATTTAACGCAATGGCGTCAAGCCGCAGAGACGCAAGAAAGAGGAAGAGAGAAGGGCGAAATCCCATTTGCTGTTTTCGTATTCCTGGCGTCCCTGCGTCCTGGCGTCTTTGCGTTAAAATCGCCTTACCGGCATTTTCGCCGAGTAGACGTGGCGAACACAGGGACAGTGCTCAACGGGGATCGGCCTCAATCCCGTGTAGCCTGGCCCAGGACTCGAATTTCCTCGGCGGTCAACGCGCGGCGGAAAATCTGTACGTCGGCCAGCGAACCGTGGAAGAAATCGCCACTCCCCGCACCGATCTGCCAAGGGTGATCGGTGGAAAGATCTAATTCGCTCGTCCTTGCGGTTTTCGATTCTGCAACCATTTTTCCACCGACGAATAGCCGCAACGTGTCACCGTGCCGTTGCGCGACGAGATGAAACCGGTCGTGATTCGCCACTTGCTTCCATTGGTCCCAAGTCACGACAGTTCCGGTCTGCAGCGACCAGACATGGCCGGAAGGTAACGTGGTGGCGAACAGTTTCCCTTGATGCTGGGCCATCGTCCAGACGCGGCGGTACTCGACATCGGTCGTATCAAGCTGTTTGATCGGGGTCCATGTTTTCCCTCCGTCATACCGATACATTTGGGCCAATGGTAAGGTTCCAGCGTAGAGACTGCCGTTGTGGACCAGCATTCCCATCACTTCCATTTCTTCCCCCAACCGGCCGCGATCTTGCCAATGCCCGCCGAGAACATCCTTCGCCGCTGCCGGAGTGGGTGCCTGCCAGGCAAATACCTTGCCCGTGCGCCATGTGGCGACTTGAAGCGCCCCTTGATAAGTCGAGAAGGCGTACGTCTGCGTATTCTCTTTTTCGCCGACGTTGCCGAGATCGGTCCATTCCGTGCCGTCGTAGCGATAGACGTGGCCTTCGTCGTAACCTGTCGCCCAAAGGTAATCGTTAAAGACACCCAGGGCTTCGACCCGTTTGCCGTTCGGGACTTCCAGCGGAGTCCATTTCCCGTCTCCGTCATACCGGAAAAACGCAGCGGGTTTATAGAGCGAACTGACGTAGAGCTTTCCGCGAAAGCCAACCATGCCGCCGACTGCTTCCATCTCAGGAAAATGGCCGATCATTTTCCATTGGCCATCGACCCATTGAAAAATTCGTCCACCGAGGTGCGGGTTTTCTGACTCAGAGAGCTTCGAACCACCCAGCCGGTATTTTCCCGAGCCGACGTACAAGTCGCCATGAAACGCAGCCATGCTCGTGATACTATTCGCTTTGTCCGGTGTCCCGAGATCGATCCAGTTGTTCGGACCGTCATAACGATAAACATGCCCCGCCTGGTCGCTTCCCGGCTCGCAGGTGCCAACGTACAGCGTTCCCTCATTGACGGCCATCGACTGCCCAAAGACGCAATTCCCTGGCCGACCTTCGTCGGTCAAGAGGGGTTCGGTCCCTGCGTCGATACCAAATTGCAATTGCCGCTCGTTGGGCTGGCAATGTGTGACGCCGGAATTGCTGCGTAGGCTCAGATGAAACCCGGTCCGCGTTTTCGGATCGAACTGGCTCAGGATGTCCCCCTGGTCATCGTCGGTGATGCCGTTGGAGTCGACCCATACGGAAATCGTGAAGTCTTCTTTTCCCAGCTTCAAAACATCGTTAGCCGGAACCGTGATGTGGCTGCCGAGCCCGTCGAACGTGGCCTGTTTTGCGGCCAGCTTGACCCCATGATTCACTCCGTCGGGACTCGACGGCACCGAGTTCTTCGTGTCGCCCATCAGTTTCCAGCGTGCCACCGGACCTTCGGCGGCGAAAGCCTGAAGCTGCAGGAGGACGAAAAACGCACAAGCAACGGCAATTTGATTTATCTTTACGGAGTCAGTCATTGGTGATCCTTCGGAACATCCTCTTTCTGCAACAATCCCCCATACGTGAGTTGGGGGTTGCCGGAACACCCGTCCCGGCAAATTGTTCGCGCTGTGCTCCGAGTATAACATTTCCGCGACGATCAGCACGCTCTCTGCTGTGATGGATCCGTCGTGCCCGGGTTTCTTTCAGATCACACCTCAGACATCACCCGACGAGTTCCGGGTAGACACTTGGCCGAATTTGATTTGGATCATCACGGGGCGCGTCCATGTATCAATGCTGCTAGCGGGGCATAACAGCGTGATGGTATGCTCGCCGCGTTCGAATGAGACATTTCCCGATGTGGAGCAAGCCAACTCGAAAATGGCTCGAAGGATGTTGCCGCCCCATCAATCTTGCAGTCATCAGCAGCCCCAGGGTCAAGGGGGATTGTGGGCGATTCCGTCTCCGGATGCTGCTCATTCAAGTCCTGATCAGAATGGAACCGACCGAATTCGAAGACAGACCAGCGACAACAGCGATGTTGGAGGGGATTTCCGATTGACGGGGATGATCGATCAGCCTGATTTTTGTGTGGCATGACGCCCGCTTTCACCGTTGAACAAGGGAGCGACTGCATGTTTACCACCGTATCCAACCCGAACGTTTTCGCGACCCGCCTCAATGCCTACCTTGCCGGTCGAGCGGCGGGCCAGAACTTGTTTCTGTCCCCCTTCAGTATCGAGGTCGCGCTGGCGATGTGTGCCGTGGGAGCAAGAGGTGAGACACGCAGGGTGCTGACGGAACTCATCGGGGCACCCGAAAGTGTCGCTCAACAAAACCACTATTACGCTCAGCGGATCAAGTCGGTCAATTTCCAAGGATCGCAACGATTTGAACTTTGCAGCAGCAGCGCACTGTGGGGACAACAGGGCTACCATTTTAACCCAGAATTTCAGCAGACGTTGGCAACCGATTATCAGAGCGGCTTACAGGAAGTCGATTTTGTGGGACTACCAGACGAGGCTGTGACGAGGATCAATGATTGGGTCAGTGAGCAGACCCGGCAGAAAATTCGGAATCTGATTCAGCGGAGCAGTATCCATGACGACACTCGACTGATTCTCACGAATGCCATTTATTTCAAGGCGAGGTGGGAATTGCTTTTTACGAAGCATGCAACTCATGATGCGTCCTGGTACGGCCCTCATAGCACGCGCCCGGTGCCGACGATGCACCGGACTACAGGCTATCAGTACTTTGAAAACGAGGAGTTTCAAGCCCTCGATCTCCCTTATTTGGGTCAGCAATTGGGAATGCTGGTGGTATTGCCAAGAGCGAATAACGGCCTGGATGCATTAGAAGCCAAATGGGCCACCCAAGAACTCTTCCAAAGGGTGACGCAAGAATTACGCCACGAAAAGGTTGTTGTGGTCTCGCTTCCTCGTTTCAAGATGGAAACGGAATTTAACCTGACATCCGTGCTGTGTGACATGGGGACCCAACTCGCTTTTAGTGACCATGCCGATTTGGGGGGGATCAGCGACGATCGTGAAAAACCACTGAAGATTTCTGAAGTGGTTCACAAGACCTTCATTGAAGTCAATGAGGAGGGTACAGAAGCCGCCGCCGTCTCGACCGGAAGGGCCGAGGGTTCCCTTCCTTCCAGGGAGGCGGCGATCGTAGAAAAACACTTCCAAGCCGACCACCCCTTCTTATTCTTCATCAGGGACCGACAAACCAATGTCATCCTGTTTTCAGGGCGCCTGGTTGACCCACAATAATTCTCGCGACAACGAAAACGCGGCGGGTCGTCCTGAAGTCCCTGCAGGCTTTGATCCATTGGCATACGTACCGGGTGGCGAAGGGATCCAAATGTTCCGGCACAACCAGAGCATCGGTCGCGAGGCGATTCATTCCAAGTGGCAACAGTGGTCTCGGCGTGATTTTCTGAATCCACCGAGATTCGAAGTCACCTTGACCATCAGAGTTACGAATCCATGGTTGGGTGAACTCAACGCCAAGCGGAGGAAAGTTCAACGTCGCAATGCCGGGGAAATACGGATGTCGGGGGGGGCGGATGGTGATCCCAGTTAGAATGGCACCCATTGGGTTTTGTTGATACCATGAACAAGGTGCTTTTTTGCGAATGGGGTTGAAATCCTCGATTCAGCATAAAAGGTTCAAGAAGTCACCACGAATCAAATATCGTTTCCGGCAGGAGATTGATGATGCTGACGATTGCAGGGCGTTCCACTTCCCATCGTGATTTCTGCGACGGCGTTTCGCGACGTGATCTGTTGCGGATTGGTAGCTTGGCGGCGCTGGGAACGGCGGGTGGGTGGACTTTGCCGGATCTGCTGCGTGCCGAGTCAATTTCCGGGCGAAAGTCACCGAAATCGGTCATCATGATTTACTTGGTGGGTGGGCCACCGCATCAGGATATGTTCGATCTGAAGCCGGAAGCTCCCAAGGAAATTGCGGGGCCTTGGCGACCGATTGCCACCAATGTTCCTGGCTTCGAAATCTGTGAGGCGTTTCCTCGTCTGGCAAAGCTAGCCGATAAATTCTCTGTCATTCGTTCGCTGGTCGGTAATCAGCACGATCATGATGCCATCCAGGTTTTCAATGGCCATGATCCGAAGAAGTCGAAACCGTCGGGGGGGTGGCCACAGTTCGGCACGATGGTCTCCAAAGTTCAGGGACCAGCCCGGCGGGAATCTCCCCCCTATGTTAGCCTGTGCTACACCTGCACGCATGGACCTTACAACGAACCGGGGCCTGGATTTCTGGGGACCGCCCATGCACCGTTTAAGCCGCTGGGCGAGACTCGGGACGACATGGTCCTGAATGGAGTGACACTGGATCGTCTGGCTGACCGGCAGTCACTGCTAAAGAGCTTTGATCACTTCCGCAGGGATGCCGATCAAACCTCGATGATGACGGGCCTGGATGCATTCACGGAACAGGCGATGGGATTGCTCACCTCGTCCAAACTGGCCGAGGCTTTGGATCCGTCGCAAGAAGACCCCCGTACGATCGCTCGTTACGGGGTTGGCGACCCGAAGATCATGATGGACGGGAATGGGGCTCCCCGTGCTCCGCAAAGCTTGCTACTGGCTCGTCGCATGATTGAAGCCGGAGTCCGCGTCGTCACACTCAACTACAGCAAGTGGGACTGGCATGGGGGAACCAACGCCGAAGGACGCGCGAATAACTCGATTTTCGTGCGGGAGGCCGAGGACTTTCCGGTCTTCGATCAATGCGTCAGTGCACTGGTAGAAGATCTGCATCTGCGCGGCTTGGCAGACGATTGTGCCGTGGTGATCTGGGGAGAATTTGGCCGGACGCCGAAAATCAGTTCGATTGTGGGTCGAGATCATTGGCCGCAAGTGAACTGCGCGATGCTGGCAGGGGGCTCGATGCGGCATGGTCAGGTGATCGGCGCCACCGATCGTATTGCCGGAGAAGCGATCTCCCGACCGGTTTCATTCGGTGAAGTCTACGCCACGCTGTTCCATCACTTGGGCCTGGATGTCGATAACACCACGGTCGCAGACCTCAACGGCCGTCCGCAATACCTGGTTGAAGACAATGCCAAACCGCTGGTGGAATTGATCTCGTAAGTGCGGTTTTCCGAATTCTTGACACGCACAGGTGAACGAATGGATGTCTCGGTCGCTCGGCAAAAAATCTACGCGGCGAAGGGTTTTCGTGGGCTTCAGCTCAAATTCGTTCCCTTTTCGATCGATTTCGTAAAGAGTTTTTGACTCCTTGACTGCCTGTTCTTTTTCTGCGACGATTAAGATCTTGGTCTTGTTGCGTAACGTCTTTTCGGCATTCAATCTCTAAGCATTTAACGCGTGAGGTATTGGGGCAGGACATGATCTACGTCAGAAAACCAACGTGACATGATTGTTTAAATCGTAAAGAAAAAATACGAATGTCGATTCCAAGTCTCGACCCGAATATTAGCACTGCCAATCAGTACTCACGAACAATCTCCAGAAATAATTTCGATTTCTGCCGCTTTTGGTTATCAATCCTGGTTATTTTCGCACATTCATTCGCGCTCGCTGATGGTAATGAAGACCGTGAACCGTTGAGAGTCCTTACAAACGCCCAGATTGATTCCGGTTCATTAGCCGTTAATTGTTTCTTTGCGATTAGTGGTTATTTAATCACTCATAGTTGGCTGAGATCAAAATCGACCACGGACTTCCTTCTGAAGCGTGTATTACGGATTTATCCTGGTTTTATTGTTGCCGTCCTTATTGGCCTCTTCTGCGTTGAGCCCATGGCGTCGGAGCACTTTACGCTGACAATCCGCAACTTCCTGACACTTCTCGTAAACCTCGTCATGCTGCGGCGTATGGAACTGTCAGGAGGATTCCCCGATAATCCGTTACCTTTTGCGATCAATGGCTCACTTTGGTCGATTCCTTACGAATTCAAGTGTTATTTGGCGGTGATGCTGTTGGGAGGCTTAGGCCTGTTCAATCGTCGCAAATGGTTGAATGTCATTTTATTGATTGGCTTTATAATTGGTGGCATGGTTTACCCGCTGTTGAACGCGCCATTTTTCGAGCGGGGCGCATTCGCGGTGGTTGTTGGAAACGCGTCAAATTGGTTCATCGTGTTTCCCTATTTCCTCGCTGGGATGACATTTTACTTATTTGAGCACCGAATTCCGGCTTCTGCTCGATGGGCCATGAGTGCATTCATCGCTCTCGTGGTGGCGGCGATGCTTCCACCGTTAGGCCGTCTTATTTTTCCTTTTGCAATTCCCTACGTGTTATTTTGGCTTGCATTCCGACCAAATGTTCGTTTACAGAATTGGGCCTGTTTTGGAGACTTTTCCTATGGGATTTATCTGTACGCGTTTCCTATTCAACAATTGATCGTCAGCCAAATACATGGAATTGGACCTATTTCTCTCTTTTTGATTGCAACTCCTCTGTCAGTCGTTGCAGGAGTCATCAGTTGGCACCTTGTTGAAAAGCATTTCCTGAAATTGAAACATCGACTTCCGAGTCGAAGCTTGAACATTGCGCCGAATTAGGTAGCGAGAGCGGTTCGTGTCTCGGCATTGATGGATTCATCCGTCGATGGGAAAATCTCGTTCTCGTGGAATCAATGAGCGCAGCCAAACGCGATGTCGCGTCAGCGATCGGCTAAAGAGCCTGTTGGCGGGTTGGGATGACGAGTCCATGACATGAACACGACCGCACGGCGAGAGGAATTGCGTGCGTCGCTCGCCGACCAGTCTGAGGACTCCGCTGGTTGGGTCCGATGGTCCACTTTTCTGAAATCGGATGGCGAGTTGCTTGCAGTGGTTTTTCTTCAGGACCAGGATCGATCCGTCGCCGCGAGAGTTACCCTGGGTGATTCAGGTGGACTATACTGAAGCGAATGGTTTACTGGCGCGAGTGGTTTAGCCGTCCACTTTTCGTTGCCGAATCGGTTCGCAGGAATTCAGGATCTCAAATGCAGCAAGCAGACGTTGTTATCATCGGCGGAGGGATTGTTGGACTGGCGACGGCATATCGCTTACTCGAACGCTACCCCGGTCGCAAAGTGACGATTCTGGAGAAAGAGCGCGAGGTGGCTCAACACCAAACGGGGCATAATTCCGGCGTGCTTCATTCGGGGATCTATTACCGTCCCGGTTCACTGCGGGCGACGAATTGCCGTGAGGGAAAACTCGCGATGGAAGCCTTCTGTCAGCAGGAAAACATCCCGTTTGACCGTTGTGGCAAGGTGATTGTTGCAGTGAATGCGAGCGAGATTGCGCAGTTGGAACGAATTTATGAGCGGGGTTTGGCCAACGACATTCGCTGCGAACGAATCGGCCCGGAACGGTTGAAAGAGATCGAGCCCCACGTGATCGGGGTGCAGGCGATTCATGTTCCCGACGCGGGGATCGTCGATTATCGGCAGGTGGCAGAACGAATCGCTGAACGGGTCAAGGCTATGGGTGGCGAAATCAAGATGAATGCCCGGGTAACGGGGATGTTTCGTCATGAGAAACGGATGGTGGTTCAGAATGCTGCAGGAGAAATCGAGAGCCGGTTGGTGGTGAACTGTGCAGGCCTGCAAAGCGATCGGGTCGCCTGGCTTTCGGGAGTTCGGCCCAATGCACAGATTGTTCCGTTCCGTGGTGAGTACTTCGAGCTCAAGCCTTCGGCACAACATCTTTGCCGCGGTCTCATCTATCCGGTCCCTGATCCCGATTTTCCTTTTCTCGGCGTTCATTTTACCCGGATGATTCATGGGGGTGTCGAGTGTGGTCCGAATGCGGTCTTCTCGTTTGCCCGTGAGGGTTATCACAAGACCAGTTTCAACCTGTTCGACACGCTCGAATCGCTGACTTATCCTGGTTTTTTGCGGATGGCCTGGCGGCATTGGCGGGCGGGCTGGAACGAAATGTATCGTTCCTTCAGCAAAGCCGCATTTGTGTCGGCGCTACAGCGACTGGTCCCGGAAGTTCAGGCCGAGCACCTCGTCCCGGCACCGGCGGGTGTGCGAGCCCAGGCACTCACCAGGGAAGGAAACCTGGTGGATGATTTTCTGATCCAGGAAAACGATCTGGTGGTCAATGTCTGCAATGCCCCGTCACCGGCCGCAACCGCCTCGCTGAATATCGGTCAATTGATTGTTGATAAATTGGCTCCCCGCTTTTGAACGGTCAAGAGCCGTTCCCAATCCGATCAGGCATGACGTCAGGGTTGTTATGTCCCGCATCAAAGCGATCTGGACCCATCATTATGGCTGGCCTTATGAAGGGGGCGGGCTGTATCCGGGTCCTCGCAGCACGCCAACCTGGCATGAGGGACACCTCTATTTTTCCGCACCGGATGGCAGCGTGACGTGCCTGAAAGCGGTCGATGGGACCCGCGTCTGGTCTTGTAACCCCAAAAAAACGCATCGGGGTCAAGGGACCGATTTTGGATATGCGGCTTCACCCGTGATCGTGGAGGGACGACTGATTCTTCCGGTCGGTGGGCGTAACTCCAGCGTGGTGGCACTCGACATTCGCGACGGTTCGACCCTCTGGGCTTCGGGGGACACCTCGGCCAGCTATGCGACACCACTGCCGATTCGCTGGCGCGATCAGTCGCTGGTGATTACGCCACTGGAAAACACGCTGGCCGCGTTTGACGTCCATTCCGGACGGCAGGTCTGGGAGCTCGATTTTTCACAGGGCTACGATGAACATTCGGCCGCACCGCTGTATCAGGAACCGTTTCTGTTCACGGCATCCCCCTTCCGGGCGGGGGCAAAATGTTATCGGTTAAGCGGTGAGCCGGATTCCTCGGATTCGGTAGCCTCGATGGCCAGCCGTTCGACTCGATCAAACTCGCAAGATCATTCCCGTACCAGCGGAGTTCTCGATGAACAGCAGGACAGAACCGAGGGAAAGGCCACGGTGAGAAAGTGGCCGACCGAAACGGCCTCCGTCGTTCCGAACAAGGATGATAATTCGTCAGAGCCCGAACAACGGCACGAGCCTCGGTTAGTCTGGGAATCGGCGAAGTTTTCGAATGATATTGCCTCGAGTCTGTTGGTCGATGGCCGGATTTACGGATTTGATTTGAAAGATCCGCAATCGCGACAGGACCGTCCTTCGCGTGGAGAATTTCGCTGCCTTGATTTTGCAACGGGGCGAGTCATCTGGTCCACGAATCGGGTAGGGCAAGCGAATTTGATTGTGGCGGATCACAAGCTGATTCTGTTTACCGACAGTGGTGAACTGATTCTCGCTCGGTTGGGAACCGACGAATACGTTGAGTTGGCGCGAACGCAGGTTTTTCGAGATGAGATCTGCTGGACCTATCCCGCGCTGCATCGGGGCGCTGTCTTTCTACGAACACAAACTCGAGCCGCAGCGATTTACCTGGGTGCCGCTCCGCTGGTCTCGACGCAGCCGGTGAAATCGGTCCAAAACATTCCTCGTGGGCGTGCTTTTGATGCACAATGGCTGATTGGAGGTGAGCGAGAATTTCCGGCGACGGTTCCAGAGGGGAAAGAATTCCTGAGTTGGTATCTCTGGAGTCTGGCCGGAATCGTATTGGGAACAGGGATCGCCATCGTTTCGTTGAACGCCGGACGATTGACGCCCCACGCCAGCCGCACATTTTTTTGGATCACCGTCGTACTCTGCGGAGGACTTGGAAGTCCGATCATCAACGCGCGGCAGTCGGATTATATCTTGTTATGGCCGCTGGTACTCTGGGCCGCATTTCAATTGACGTTGAACGTCATTACGAGTACGGAAAAAAGCCCAGACCGGAAACGCCGCCGCTGGTTTTCCCGCGGCGCTGGCCTGTTATTCATCGGCGTTTGTCTGCTGTATTTCCATTTGTGCCGTGGCCTGGGCTATGCGATCGAGTGGAGCTTTCTGATCGGGTTTCTGCCTGCCTTTGCGGTCGCTGCGGTCGCGGCCATGTTTCTTACCACACCTCGCCGCTGGTGGCCAGTGATTGACCTGGCCTGCGCAGCGATCTCCTTTTCGGCTTACTTTTGGTTCAGCGTGATTTTCATTCAGTGGAAGCTGGTGGTTGGGAGTTGAAATCCCCTCACTTGCCGATCGTCGCAAACTCGGAATCGGCTAGATCGTTAAAAAGCGATCACGGGCGGTGACGTCCCACATTTCCACCAGTTTGCCACCGTCAATGACGTACGCCTGCCGATGCAGAGCCGAGGTGGGACAAACATGCCTGGGAATTGCATACAGCTCGTCCCCTGGTTGGTATCGTTCTGCCAGCGGGGTCTGTAGCACCAGATGCTCTTCGTTGTGCAGGACCTGGACCGCATCGGGAAGGTCCGGAAAGAAGACGCGTTGACCCTTGGGAGGATCCGAAGCAACCGACTTGTTGCCGAGATCACAAGTCAACCGGTCCGGAGAGGGACGACTGATCACACGTGTCAGCATCACGACGGCCGGCTCAAAGTCCATATCGGGAAATGCGGATCCATAACCCGAATCATGGAAGACGCACGTTCCGGGGGCGAGTTCAATTACTGGATCCTGAAGTTGGGCAAAGACCGGAAACGAACCGGTCCCGCCGCAAACAATTGCGGGGACACTCCACCCACGCCGAACAAAATCATCGCGCAACCCTGCTGCCATTTCCCACCCGGCTGTGACCGCCACGGTTCGTTCGTGCAAATCGGTCTGATGGTTGTGGCCGTCATACAGATGGAAGCCCCCCGGTTCGAGTCCGGGTGAGTCGATAATTTGTTGATACAGTTCTGCCCCCTGCGGACCGGGAACGACTCCCGTCCGATGCAGACCCGTATCCAGATCCAGCAAGACGCGTATCGTTTGATTGGCCGCAGACATGGCGTGGCTGAGTTCGGCAATCATCAGTGGATCGTCGGCGGTGACCGCCAGTTGAACACCGGGAAAGGCCTGCAGGAACCGCACCGCCCGTCCAATATTCGGACCGACAAGGTTGTAGGCCAGAAAGAGATCTTTCACGCCACAATCGGCGAGCATTTCCGCTTCGGCGAAGGTCGCGCACTTATGTTTGGTGATCCCCATTTCCAATTCAATCCTGGTTACGGCCGGCATCTTGTGGGTCTTACAATGCGGTCGTAATTGCGAAACGTTTCCCGCGATCTGAATCATCTTTTGCAGATTGCGGATGACAATCTCGCGATAAACGAGCAGTGCGGGGGAAAAAATCGTTGAGGTGTCGGCAATTGCGTACTTGGAATCCATGCTGCTCGTTCGTCAAATCAGGAGGAATCAAAAACAGATGTTGGATGAGGCCTGAGCCTCTGCAGGCTCAAGCTTTCATCACACGCAGACAAAAACGTGATGGCGCCAAGGTCATAGGGATCAGGTGAGCCGTTTCAGTTTGGAAATACGCCCTGTTCCGACCCATTCGGCGACAAACAGACTGCCGTCGGCGGCAAAGCAGGCATCGTGGGGATGCACGAATTTGCCGTTTTGCCACTTGGTTTTATCACCGCGAATGGTGAACTTGTCCGAGGTGACGCGGGCCACGTCATCACCCAGTCTGGCGACGACTTCGTTTTTCTCGTTGAGCAGCGTGACCCGTGCATGCAACTCGGGGACAACCATCAGGTTCTTCCAGGTCTCCGCATTTGCGGGAAGGCCATAGCCCTTCAGTGTTTCGAGATATTTCCCTTCCATCGTGAAATATTGCAGGGAGTGATGAGCTCGATCACAAACAACGATGGAGGGTGTACGACCGGCCCGCTGATCGACCCAGACACCATGTGGCGTGGCAAACTTTCCTTCCCCTTCTCCGACACCACCAAAACAACTGACCCATTTGGCGTTTCGATCGTAACGGTGTACGTAAGACGCACCATAACCGTCGATCAAGAGAAACCCGCCATCCTCCAGGAAAGCGAAATTGGTCGGTAAAAATCGATCGGAGCCCCAGACCTTGGTTGGTTCAGGTCGGTCTTCAGGTCTCGTGTTTTCCCCGGGTGCATAAACACCGGATTCCATGGGGGCGTACTGCTGCCAGACAATTCCCCCTTTCAAATCCATTTTGGCGAAGGTTTTCAGGTGTTGGTACGCACAGACATACAGGAACTCTTGGCTCCCTTCTTCACGAATCTCGATCCCGTGCCCTCCCCCCTGAAATTGGGCTCCGAATGAACGAATGTATTTCCCTTCGGAATCGAAGACGAAGATCGAGGGATGATCCTTGAGATCCGCTCGTCCCTCGTGAATCACGTAGAGATTCCCCGACTTGTCGACCGCAACGTTATGCGTCGTTTGCCAGCTGAATTGTTCGGGTAACTGGGGCCATTCGTGTTGCACTTCGTACTGATATTCCCCCTCACCCACGATCAGCGGCTTATCCGTTTTGCTGGCGGTCGAGACCATCGGAGCTCCGAGGATCGCAGCCGAGGTGACCGCTGCGGTGGTGACGACTGCGGTGGAGAGAAATTGACGGCGTGAAACGGATTCGGCGGGAATTGGCATTGAGCTGCTCTTTCCGGGAAAAGGTCGATCAACGTAACGGAAAATCAGTATCTGGAAAGTGATTCATGACGTTGGCGATGTCACCTATTTTGACGGTGGCTGGCTCGAGAGTTGCACCAGTGACTCCAGCACGCGTGGAAGCTGTTGTTCGGTCAGAATCAGATAGCGATGCTTCCCTTCCGCTTCGGGAATAAACTTGGTGAACCCGTCCGCCTCGACAAGGATTTTTCCGGGAGGAGACAGATCAAAGTATCCGCGATCCGGGTGAACGGCATACAGGACACTGGTCAAGTCCCAGGTGGGACGGTTATGCGGCGGGGCTTCGTAGCGACGGTATGATTCGGCCACGGGATGATCCACGACATAGTTGTAATCTTTCACGATACTTTCGCCGGGATAGGGGACTGCAATCCCGATTTCGAATCCGCTCCAAACGACCGCTGTCGGCCATTCTTCGGCCAGCTTGCGGCAGTTCTCGATATCCTGCACCACGTTGTATTCACAATAATGGGGGTTGCCATCAATCGTTTTAAAGGCTCCGGCCATCACCGAAAGCAGTTTGACCTTTTTTGCGACCAATTCTCGTCCGTTGAGCGGCGATGAGGCATCCGGTTTAGTATCGAGTAATCTCGCCAGATTTGTCGAGAAGCCAACCTGAGCGATACTGACAGAATTGTCGGATTCGGCGGCCAGTAGCTTGCGCATCAGGTTCACCGCTTCGGGAGCATCCTTGCTGCTGAGCAGTTTATGGGGATAGCGAAACTGACCTTTTTCCATTTCGGCCGCCATCGGCAGGAATTTCCCTGGTTCGGGTGTCTTACCCGGCCGCACAACTCCGATCGGCGTTGTCCCGCGATGATAGAACGTATTGATGGCATCGACAAACGGACCGGCGAGTTCGCTATCTTTTGAGATCGTCACGGCCAGCAATTGGCATGCTCCGCGAGACTGTAAAGAATGAATCATGCCGAGCGCGAGGACATCATCGACATCGTTACCGATATCTGTATCAAAAATCAGTCGCACGGGATCGGCCCCGCGAGCAACAACGGGAGACAGATTCAGCAAGAACGAAAACAAGAGGGGCAAACAGATCCGTCGAAGCACCATGAACGAAAGTCCTTTTATCAGTTTTGTCAGTGTTTGCCCCCTGAAAGAGGGAACAGGATTTCTGTTTCTGAAAATAACGAGATCACGCCGGGCGACTCGCAACTCGCCGGAGTTTCCGTTGGTTGCGGGAAAATTCCCCTCGCGGGGCCATGCCTGGTCACGTCAAAATCAAAGCTTTCCGTTGTCAGGCTCAATCAGGATGTTACAGATGAGACTGAACTTCAAGTGAGTTCCGGATTTTCTCGTACTTTCCGCAATCGTCCCGGAAGAATTTTCGAGAAAATTCGCCACCCTGACAGCAAATCGGGTAGAATCACATTAGAGAACTAGATACGGTCGGGATGGGAAAAAGGGCCTGTGATCAGGTGATTTTCACGGAAGTTTTTGAAGGGCCGTTTGGTTCTGTTGAGGGGCTCCAGAGCAGATCTGGTGAATCTCGAAGCGTTATCGACCGGCAATGTTGGAGGTTGAGTGAATCATGCAGCGACTTTGTGCTCATCATTTTACCGCGATCGTGATGGTCTTGATCCTATTCGCCGGACCCGTTCAAGTGTTTGGCTCGATTCGAAGTGCTGCGATGGCGCAAGCCCGCCGAGCTCAACAGGAGCAGATGAAACAGCAAGCGGCCGAGCAAAAGGCGATGGCAGAGGCTGAACAAAAAGCGGCAGCCGCCGAGGCTGCGGAAGAACAGCGGAAACGAGACGCCCATACCAAGGCGAATCGGCTGCGAATCGAACGGGAAAAACAGGCTCGGGAAGCGGCAATCGCCAAACGGAAGGCTGGGAATTTGGCGAAAGAAAAGGCCGCCAATCCCGGAAGCCCCGCCAAAACGACGACTCAACCCAAATCCAAGCCAGCGAATTGATGTGAAACCGAAACCTTCGATCTGCCCGCATCCGTAATTGATCCGCTCTGTGAATCTGATGAGTACTTTATGACGCTGTCGATCATCATCCCGGTCTTGAACGAGGCCGAAAGCCTGGTCGAACTCCACTCGCAAATCATTCGTGTCGCCTCTGAACAGACGATCGAACTCGAAGTGATCTTTGTAGACGACGGCTCACGGGATGGTTCATGGCAGGAAATCGAGCGACTTGCCCGCTTTGACCCCCGCGTGCGGGGCCTCCGTTTCCGCCGAAATTTTGGTAAGGCGGCTGCGCTGACTGCGGGAATGTCCTGCGCGATCGGGGATTCCATTTGCATGCTCGATGCCGACTTGCAGGATGACCCCGCCGAGATTCCACGATTCATCGCCAAATTGAAGGAAGGGTTTGATGTCGTCAATGGTTGGAAAACCAAGCGGTTGGACCCGTGGCATAAGGTTTACCCCAGCAAAGTCTTTAATTGGCTGGTCGGCAAGCTGACGGGGTTGAAGCTGCACGACCACAACTGCGGCATGAAACTCTTCAAAGTCGAAGTCGCCCGAGAAATCCGTATTTACGGCGAACTGCATCGATTTATTCCCGTGCTGGCGAATGCGCGGGGATTCCGCGTGACCGAGATTGGGATCCATCACCGGGCGCGGCAGCATGGTTCGTCCAAATACGGTATTCGCCGATTCCTCCGCGGTTTTCTCGACCTCATGACCGTGGCCTTCCTGACCGGTTATGGGCAGCGTCCCCAACACATGCTTGGTGCAATTGGTCTTGTCGGCTTTGGATTGGGGTTTCTCGGATTGACCTATCTGGCTGGCGTTTGGTTGCTGATGCATGTGATCCCCGTCTGGCCTCCCGAGCCGATCGGAAATCGGCCGATGCTGGCCTATTCGATCGCATCCACCCTGCTGGGTGCCCAGGCGATTTCGCTGGGACTGCTCGCAGAACTGATCGTGCATTACAGCAGCCGCACGACCGATTCGTACAGCATCGCAGAGGAAACCACGCGGGCTTGAGTTTGCACCCGCATCATCGATCGAGATGGACCGTCACGGTGACATTTTTTGAGTTTTCATCTGGTGTCACCGTCGAGATGACTCCGAGATACTGACCGAGAATGTCGACCTGAGTTGACGAATGCCGCGTCAACGGGACCGAACGAAACTCCCCTTTCTTTCCGGTTTGCCAGGCCATAATCCCCAGCAATAACAGCAGCTGATCGGCCAGGTAGGGCCCGACGGGGACATCCGCAACCAGGTATTTCCGCATGGCGTCGATGGCGCGACGAGAAACTTCCTCGGCACGGATCCCTTGTTCACCAAAACCGGAGAAGACCTCGGTGACCTGCTCATACTCGAGTTCCAGCACGACGACATTCCCCGGTCCCATGCCATCGATTTTTTCGACGGTAAAACAAGCGGGATCCCACCCCGTTAATCGTTGCAATGCCTCGACCTCGCGCTGGGCAATGTGATCAGGGAGATTTGCGAAAATAACTCGTCCCGATTGCTGTCGCAGCGGGCCACGTTCCAACACCGAAAAGGGTTTTAGTTGACGAACGGGTTCGATTTCGACGACAAAACGACCACCACCGGCAGGATAGAATCCCGCCCGCTCGAGAGTTCCCGAGACACGAGGTCCCATGCGATTGATGAAGGGAAAATAGGCCCGCGATAAAAAATCGAACGGGGGTGCCCAAGGATTGTGTGTCCCTCCTTCCAGGATCAATGTCGAGGGACCGTCTGCAATTAAGAGCGGCGGAAGCACGGTTTGCAGCACCAGGGTGGCACTTCCTGCGGTCCCGACACGGAATTGGTACTCACCCGGAATCACGGGACCGGGCCGAAAGGTTAATGAAGACGAACCGATCACATCTCCGGTCACTTCTGCCCGGCTGATCTCGGCGGCCGCGCGGACGGCGGTCAAATGCTGCCGCATCAGGCCGGGTTTTGCACGGCCTGCCCGCAACTTTTCAATCGCCATCCCCCGACCAGTCACCAGCGCCAGCGCCAGCGAGGAACGAACAATCTGTCCTCCCCCTTCCCCTTGTGACCCGTCGATCTGAATCATTTTTGATATCCGTTGTTCTTCTTGTCGCTGGTGACCTTGGCAACCCGGGTGACTCAGTCGTCCGCCGCATCGCCATCCTTAATCACAAATCGGGCTTTTAGTCTGGCAACTTCCGTCGCCAGGCCTGCGGTTTTGACGCTTCGCAAAACTTCATCGAAATCTTTATACGCAGCGGGGGCTTCATCTTTCGGGTAGGTACGGCAATTTGTCAGGATGTCGGCCTGATCGAACGATTGATCAATCGACGACTGGTCCAATTCCCGAATCGCTTGCTTCCGTCCCAGCGTTCGACCCGCACCGTGATTCACACTGTAGCAACTGATCGCGGCACCCGCGTCTGCCACCATGACACTCGATCCCGCCTGCGGGTTCCCTGGCAAGAGAATCGGATGTCCCGTCAGTTCATAAAGAGATCCGCGCAGCACAGGGTGTCCTGCGGGTAATGCACGGGTCGCCCCCTTGCGGTGCACCCAGGTGACGCGATTCTCGATAATCTCTTTACGAGCAATGTTGTGGCTGATGAAGTAGACCAATTGCCCTGTCATTCCGGGAAACACTTCCTGAAACGCCTCGAGAATCAACGCGTTGATCAGCAGATGATTGATCGTGGCAAAGTTGGCTCCTAATGCCATGTCATCCAGATACGCATCCGCTTCGAGCGTACCCAGCGGTGCATAGACGAGCTCACGGTCGGAACCCGGCAGGGGAATATCCCAAGTTGAAAACTTTTGCTGCAGCGATCGGAATTGTCCCATCGCCAGATTGTGACCGAAACCTCGTGAACCACAATGAGACAGAAAGGCCACATGCTGATCACGCAGTCCGAAAACGCTCGCCGCCTGCCGAGCCCGATCATTGTCTTCGAGATGCACGATCTCGCATTCGCCAAAATGGTTTCCACCCCCATACGAACCCAGCTGGCTGATCTTATCCTCAAAATTGCGGAAGAAACCGAGATCCCGGTGTCGCTGTAATCGCAGTTCCAGTGCATCGCGGGTGTCATCATGGCCAACATGTGAGGCGTCCTCGCAATGCCCCGCCCATTCCGGGGGGATTCCGATCGCTTCGCAAACGGAGGTCGAGGCCCCTTCCACAACGACGCGTCGCCCCAGTTCCGCATCGATCCGGCGTGACTTTTTGGCATGGCGTTGTCCCCGCCCTGCACCGGTCGGCGTTCTTTCACAAATGGCTTGGATCAAAGCACGCCGGACGGGGCGATCGAGGATCGCATCGGCGGGCAGATTTAATTGCAGTAGACTCATGGAACACTTGATATCCACACCGACCGGGCCGGGATAAATATGGGTGGGCGAAACCATGACACAGCCTACAGGGGCTCCATAACCGCAATGCGCGTCCGGATTGAGAATCAGGTCGGTCACCCCCGGAGCCAACCGGGAATTGACCGCTTGTTGCAGGCAGGTTTCGTCAAACGTTTCACGAATGGCGGCGGTTCCAATCACGGTGATCGGCTTGGTCTTGGCACCCGTGGGGAGCATGGCGGTCGCTTCGGTCGTGGGAATCATTTCAAACGGCATCGAATTTCTCTTTGATGAGGCAAGTTTAAACCAGAATGACACGAGAGCATGAGGTGTGCCAAACGAAATCCATGAGCTGAAATTCAGCGTAAGTCAATAAATTTGTTGGATTTAAAGTTTTTTTCTCTTGAGAGGTCCGTTTCGTAACGCCGTCGTTTGCGATATCCGCATATCTTGATTTATACTGTGGTATCATGTCATCACAGCGTCCACTGATTGTGTTTGGAATTCTTGGCACTTTGCTTGATCGCGCCAAAGTGACGGAAGAGCGTTGGCAACGATGGCGGCCAACCGTTGCCGCATGCCAGCACGAAGAACTGCTCGTGACTCGATTCGAACTGATCCACGAACCGAAAGAACGGTCACTCGCCCAAGCGGTCGTGTCGGACATTCAGTCGGTCTCGCCGGAAACCGAAGTTCGGCTCCACGAACTGCCCCTAAACGATCCCTGGGATTTTGAAGAGGTGTTCGGTGCCTTTCACGATTTTGCCGCCAGCTATCCGTTTGCCACCGATGAAGAAGACTATTTGATTCACATCACGACCGGGACTCACGTTCAGCAGATTTGCCTGTTCCTGCTGGCCGAATCACGTCATTTTCCTGGTCGCCTGCTGCAGTCCTCGCCTCCCCCGCGAAACCTGATGACTCCCGGCGGTTACCGCATCATCGATCTGGATTTGTCACAGTACGACGCCTTGGCCAAGCGATTTTCTTCCCAGCGTCAGGAAGGATTGGTCTTTCTCAAGTCGGGAATTGCGACTCGAAACGGAGCATTCAATGCGTTGATTGAGCGAATCGAGCGGGTCGTGATTGCCAGCACCGCCCCCCTCTTGCTGACGGGGCCAACGGGGGCCGGCAAGTCTCAACTGGCCCGCCGAATCTACGATCTGAAGCGCCGGCGTGAACAAATGGCCGGGGGGTTTGTCGAAGTGAATTGTGCTACGTTGCGGGGTGATCAGGCGATGTCCGCTCTGTTCGGGCACGTCAAAGGAGCCTTTACCGGTGCAACGGGGACACGGCCTGGACTTTTGAAAACCGCCGATCAGGGTCTGTTGTTCCTCGATGAAATTGGTGAACTGGGACTGGATGAACAAGCGATGCTGCTGCGGGCCATCGAAGAGCAGCGATTTCTTCCCGTCGGAGCTGATCAGGAAGCCGCAAGCAATTTTCAGCTGATTGCCGGAACCAATCGTGACCTGCAAACCGATGTCGGTTCTGGCAATTTCCGCGAAGACCTGTTGGCACGGATCAATCTCTGGACATTTCGACTACCGGGACTCGCCGAGCGACGTGAAGACATTGCTCCGAATCTCGATTTCGAACTGGAACGCTATGTCTCGATCACCGGCCGCAAAGTGACCATGAATCAGC
Source organism: Schlesneria paludicola DSM 18645 (assembly GCA_945869955.1). Taxonomy (GTDB): domain Bacteria; phylum Planctomycetota; class Planctomycetia; order Planctomycetales; family Planctomycetaceae; genus Schlesneria; species Schlesneria paludicola_B. Next base: position 20,195 of record CAMBQP010000001.1, on the reverse strand, counting down.
AGGCTCGCGAAGCCTTCCTGGTCTTTGCCGAGTCCCCCTCAACACTCTGGTCCGCCAATTTCCGCGACCTGGGTGCCGCAGTGACCCGCATGGCGACCATGGCGACCGGGGGCCGGATTACCCTTGCCGAGGTTCAAGACGAGATCGTCAGACTCGTTTCCTCATGGCGTCGACAGCCCCTGCCCAATCAGGATCTGCTGGCGGAAATGCTCACGCCCGAGCACAACGCCAGTCTCGATTTGTTCGACCGAGTGCAACTGGCAGAAGTCATCCGGGTTTGCCGGAATTCTCCCACAATCTCCGCTGCCGGCCGCACACTGTTTGCCTCGTCACGGGCCCATAAAGCACAGCCCAACGACGCCGATCGCTTACGGAAGTATCTTGCGAGATTTGAATTGAGTTGGGCCAAAATCCATGCTCAGGATGATGCTTGATGAGCTCGAATTATGGACGCTGGGTCGTCGTCAGGGGTGTTTGTGGATAGGGGGCCACCACCTCGACCGTCACCTCTCGAATACGGCCTTGCCGTTCGATCCGAAACTCGAACGGACCAGGTTCAATCAGGACACGTTTTCGTAGATCCTCGGACGAAGCCAGCCGCTGTCCACCCATCTCGATGATCACATCCCCAGCCGCAATCCCCGAGCGATGCGCCGGCGAATCTGCGACCACATGCGTTACCACCACACTGTTCGGCAGAGCGGTGTCATCCATCCAGCCTGCCCCCAGTCGAACGGGATTTCCCTGCAGGCTGATCAGCATGTCAACGGGATCCTTCACATTCGGTCGTTCAATCCGCACGGGAACGGGATTCGTCGCAACCTGGATGATCGCCTTCAGTTCGTCGGTCGTTCCGTTTTGCCAGGATCCCAACTGGATCAGACGATCTCCCGATCGAAGCCCGGCTCGAGCTGCCGGCGAATTCGCGTTCACACGCGACACGACAGCCGACCCCTGTCCCCAGCGTACCTGATCCCAATTCACCCCCAAGCGAATCGGAGCGGCCATCGGTTCGCGAGGATTCATCCAGGTTGGTGCCACTTCGGTCAGTGCCTCGCGGCGAAACAACGGAAAATCAGCGCGGTTCGCCGCATCGTCCACAATGTGATACGAGAACTGCGCCAACTGCCGGATCCCTTCCCAGTTCAATTTTTCCGGATCGTCACTCGGCCGATGGTAGTCGTCATGTTTGTCCGTATCCATGTGAATCACCGGAATCCCCGCGGCGTAAAACGGATGATGATCACTGTCCGCAATCACACTGGGCTGAAATGCCAGCAACAGCTCATTCGCATGATTATGCCGAGCAAGAACGTGTCGCAATCCCGGCGCAGATCGCCAGCCAACCGTCACAATGCGACCGTCACGCAGACGCCCCAGCATGTCGAGATTCAAAGCAAAACGAATTTGATTCAGGGGAATCGACGGATGGGCAACCCAGTGCTTTGACCCGAGCAACCCCACTTCCTCGGCATCCCAGAAGGCAAATAAGAGCGATCGAGCGGGTCGGGTTTCCTGCGACGCAAAGGCTTCAATCAGTTCCAGCACCGCCGAGGTGCCGCTGGCATTATCGTCCGCTCCGTTATGAATCTGGCCAATCGGCCCCTGACTATTCGAAACCTTGCCATAGCCAACATGGTCATAGTGAGCCCCCACGACGATCACTTCGCGTTGCAGCACCGGATCGGAACCGGGAAGCAACAACAACAGGTTCTGATAGTCGTTGCCAAATTCCTGGGTTGTTTCCAGCGGCAACGGATAGGTCTGACGGATTGACTTCAGCACGGACCGCAAATATCCCGCTGCCGCCTTACCCCCACGTCCCCCCGCTTCGCGTCCTTCAAGAGCATCACTGGCCAATGTCATCACGTGACGCCGTAGGTCCTCGGAATCAATCTGAGCGATCCCCGTCTCCACAACAGCCTCGGCTGCCGCGAGACGATCAGACACCCCCGTCCACAACGGCAGCGACTGCAGAAAGACCGCAATCACCGCAATCCGTGCCAAATGATTCATCGAGTTCATACATCCGTATCCGAAATTTTTGCTGCCGCAACGGACCTGTTATTGGGGGGGCATAATCGGTGAGATTCGATTCCAGCACAATCCGTATTTCGACACTTTTTCATCTTCGGCCAAGCGAGATTCGAGCGGAAATTTTCCAAAATATTCAGCCGGACTGAAGTTTCCCCCCGACGACTCAACATGCAATCGAAACCAACGCGTGGATTCTTCGGAATCCCGCAAGCTGATTTCATCGGGCAGGTCGTGCATCGGCTTGAGGAAGGCGCCCCAGGCAAGCCCCGGCAACATGCCCACCAAACCCCAGCGACAGTTTCCAGGCGTGTTCAATGGGCCGCGACTTCGCGACGCAAGGAACCAGATTCAATCGACACGCGGGATCGGGGTCCATCAGGTTCACCGTCGGGGGGATGATCTGATCCCGAATCGCCAGCCCCATCGCCGCCAGCTCGACACTCCCCGCAGCCCCCAGCAAATGCCCCATCCCCCCCTTCAGACTGGAACAATCAAACCGGTCACAGTCCGCTCCGAAAACGTTGCGAATCGCCTGACATTCGATACGATCGTTGGTGGCCGTCGCGGTTCCATGGAGATTGAGATAGTCCGGAACAGAACGACCTACCAAACTGAGCATCTGCAATAAACGCTGCAAGGTTGCACCCGTCGGATCGAGTTGTGTCAAACCCTGAGCATCCGACAACATCCGCCCCCCTAACCATTCGGCATAGCAGACCGCACCCCGCGCCCGGGCACTCTCCAGCCGTTCCAGGACCAGGCAAGCGGCCCCCTCACCGATCACAAACCCCGAACGCTGCCGATCAAACGGCCGACAGGCCCGTGCAGGGTCACTGGTTTCTCGCGAAAGAACCCCCAGACGCTGAAACGACCCCAGCAGGGCGGGCTGCAACGAGGCATCCGCACTCCCCGCCAACACAATGTCGCAGTCCCCGTTCTGGATCAGCTCTGCTCCACGCAAACAGGCTGCCAACCCCGTCGCGCAGGCGACGACCGGGCAAAGCACCGGTCCAGTGCTCCCGATCCATTGTCCAATCGCGGCAGCCGCCCGATTGGGAAAAACATCCAGCCATTCCCGAGCATCGTGTGGCCCATTCCCCGGAGTGATCTTCCGGTCGTCAGGTCGTGACGAAGCCAACATCCGAGAGAACGTATGCAATCCCCCCTTACTCGTCCCGAAAACGACCCCAGTTCGCTGCGGTTCCAACGAGCGGACATCGAGGCCGGCATCGGCGAGTGACTCGGCAGCCGTCGTCAAAGCCAGCTCAACCAGCGGTTCAGGGTGCGGAAAGGGACGTGTTGTCGGGAGACAGAGGGTTGCACCGGCCATCTTCCCGTCTCCGGTCCAATACGGTGCCGGCAACCAAGTGGTAGCGCTTCTCCCTGATAACAACCCTTGCCAGGTCGACTCGCGATCCGGGCCAAAGGGAGTACACAGGCCAATTCCAGTCAGGACAATTCGACGAGATTCGCTCAAGGAGATCACTCAACTGGTTCAAACTCGTCGACTGGATCGGCAAACTGCATATCCTGCAGCCGCCATCAGCAATACCACCACGGCACCTTCCACGTAATACGGCCGGGACTGTTTGATCACATTGGACGGTGTGACGATAGGGGGATTTGTGGCCTGCGCACAAAGCTCGGAAGCGTCCCGGCTGCAAACCGCCGCACAAAACAGAGTCAGCAGCACGCCGCGTCGCCAGTGAAAACACATGATCAACCCCCGCTCATTCTCTGAATGCCACTGAAACCGCCAACGCCCCGTCCTGCCGACCCGTCCTCATGACCCGCTCAACACCCACCCACTGCAGATCTCGATCCACTTTCTCTCGGCAGACCGGATGTTACGGGAAACGATTCCCATCGTATCGCGAATTGATCCGATTCGTCATCGATTTGAAGCGGGAACGGTCCCGAACCGCTGTCATGATAAGACCTGATGCTCAAATCGCAACAGCCAACCCCCACAGAAACTGCGGTAAACGGGTTCCGCCAGCAACAATTAACGATCAAATCGGAGCGGGATACTCGCTTCACTCACCATCAAGGCCTCACCCGGCATGGCCCCCTGAGCACGAAACTTCAATCGCATCTCGGGTGATCGCCGCGCCTCGGGGGCAAACTGAATCTCCATCTCGACTGTCGATTGTTCCGCCGGAATGGTCATTGGTTTCGCCTGAATTCCCGGTTCGGCATCGACCAGTTCCAACTCTACGGGTCCCGAGAATTGCGACGTGCGATCAAACGCCAGTCGACACCGGGCGGTCCCATCGGCGGCGACGACCAGTTCGCGTTCGACCGCTTTCAACTTGGCGACCGGGGGGAGCGTCCGAATCATGCAGCGCATCGTAGACACCACCAGCAACGTCTGCTGCTGGCCAAACTTGTCCTGAAACTCGACCGCCCCCTGCGCATAAACATTCGAATGAGCTTGCACATTGATATGCATCGTTTCGGGAAGGTAAATCGGCAACATCACCCGTCCCTGTCCCGGTGCGACCGTTGTTTCCTTGATCTCGATCCCGTCCAGATCCTTAATCTGACGATCCGCGACCTGCAAGCGGATGGGACCATCAAACCCGTCGAGACGCTCAATTTCCATTAAATAGGGATAAATCGTGCCGCGATGAGCATACTGATAGGCTTCATTGCAATACAGCTTGAAAACCGGTTTGTGCATCACCGTCAGCTGCACATGCTGGATCTCGGTCGGCCCCACACCCACTCCATCTGCGTCATGACCCAGATGAGTTGCCCAGGCAGTTCGCTCGACCATCGCTCCGTTGATTTCGGCTCGTCCCTGAATCGTCAAGGTGACATCCGTTGATCGAGCCTCTGCATCAGCGATCAAGACCAGTTTCGTCGTTGCTTGATTTGCCGCAACTTGAAGACCCTCAATGCGGATCCCTTCCGACAGACCCGTCACGCTCAACTCGATCGGTGCCACGCACCCACCGCGGCGGTCGATGGCGATCTCGACTTCCGTTCGTCCCCCTTGCACAACGTTGATCACGTCCGATTTCAGACTGAGCGTAAAATCCGGAACCGCTTCCTGAACGCTCAGGCAATACACAAATTCTTGGCCGCCACGAACGCCGAATTGCTGGTCGCGTAAACGGAACCAATACTCGCCGTCTGCCGGAGGTTGCCATTCCAGCCGCAATGAGCCCCGGCCGCTCTGGATGGCACTGGCTGCCGCCAACACACCACCATCGGCATTCAACACCGTCAGCACGGGTAGCGTCGGAGACGATCGAGGAAACGAAATACATTCGATCGTCAAAGGGACACCTTTCTTCGCGACAATTCGATACCAGTCTTGATCGCTTGCCGTATCAAACTGGCCGTTCATCATCTGTGGCCAAACCAGTTCCGTCGCGGTCTCCTTCGTCTGATTCCCCTCGGTCTCAATTCCCGCAGGAAGTACACTCGCCAATAACGGAACTTCATTAGACTGCAGCGGCCCTGGCAACCAGAATAATCCGGCGCTGAGCGGAAACGGGACTTCCTGCGTCAGCGTGCGGGGAGTTTCTGTTCCCGATAATGCCAGGAAACTGAGCGCCCGCGAGCTCCCCACCTGACCTGCCGGTGGGAACACCGATTGAATCAGCGGAGCTTGCGAGATCGTGACCCGGTAGACATAGCTCGGGCCCCCCTTAAAGGTGACATTCGCGATCAGCAGCCGGTATTCACCAGAATCTGCGGCGACGAAAGCGAGGATCGGGTCGGCCCCCATTCGCACTTCTTCAGCAGCCACCCGACGGCCCTCAGGGCCAAGCAACTGGATCAGTGGGTCGAGTGTTGAGCCGAGACGGGCCGCCGCCACATCGACGCGCACCAGATCCCCTTTTGCCATCGCAAACCGGAAATAATCCAGGTCACTTTCACCGGCAATCTGGCCGTTGATCGTCACCGGAAGCTCAACCCGCTCGGCCTGCTGCGGAATCGAATTTGGTTCTGACTCGATGAATTCCGGCAAATCCCCCACGATAAAAGGACGGCCCCCCGTCCCACCCCGCGCGCTGCTTAAACGCCAAAGGTTCACACCAAGCTGGGCATCCGCGGCAATCTGGACTTGGGAATGCCATTCACGCGGATAATTCATCGGCTGCTCACCCGGCTTCCGGCGTGGCGACGGAGCATACTGTCCTGTCGCCGCCTCGCCTAACACCGCCGGAACGGTCAACCCCTGGCCAAAACCGCGAAAGCGGGTTCCCGGTGGAAGACACTCACCCCCGACTCGAACCTCGACCGTAGTCCCCCGGCGACCACCCGCAGGAAAGATATGCGTGCTGGTCGGGTCGGTCGGTACCTGCTGTGCAAAAACCGTTTCCGCGATCAGCACCATCCCCAAGGCGACGAGCAACATCCGCTGGCATCGCGAGGCGGGGTTCGCAACTCGTCCCCAGGCGCTGATGCGGTCGCTAACAAATTCTGCTGCTGATGCCACCATCTTTTCACCCTCAACCATGTCCCCGGATTACCGATGTCCCCAGATTACCGATTTCCTTGGATTACTGACGATCCACAGACGGCTTTCAACGGCGGTTAATCCATCTCACGAAAACCAGCCACGCGGCAACCCGCCATACTATAAAAACAGCTCATGGACCGGGCGTCCTCCCCCGGCCAACTGAACGGGACGCCCCAACGGCGTCAGCAATGTGACCCCCGGATCAATCCCCAAGGCATGCAGCAGCGTGGCCGCCATATCCGCCGGCGTAATCGGCCTGTCGATGATACTCGCGGCCTGTTTGTCGGTCGCCCCAATCGTCAAACCCCGTTTCAATCCTCCCCCCGCCATCACAACCGAAAAGGCCTGAGGCCAATGATCGCGACCCGCCATCGTATTGATGCGCGGAGTTCGTCCAAACTCGGTGGTCAGGACCACCAGTGTGGAATCGAGCTGGCCCCGCTGTTCCAGATCGTTCAACAGAGCCGCCAATCCCTGATCCAGCGCCGGCACCAGCAGGTCTCGCAAGCTCTCGGTGTTCTTGCGATGAGTGTCCCAGTGACCATTTTCAATGCTGACAAACCGACAACCGGCCTCGACCAGCCGGCGAGCCAGCAAACAGCATTGTCCCATACTGGTCATACCATAGGCGTCGCGTGTCGCCTGGCTTTCACGGTCAATTTCAAACGCCTGTTTCGCCGCCTGACTCGTCATCAGTTGATACGCCTTCTGATAAAACGTATCCAGCGAGTGTTCTTGTCGGCTGATCTTTTCCACCTGCTGTTCGAACCGGTTCATCGCACGCATGGCGGTCTGCCGTCGCAGATTCCGATCACTGGTGATGCTCTCGGGCAGGACCACATCCCGAACCGAAAATTCGGGAGCCGCAGGATCCGCTTCAATCACAAACGGTGCATAGCCAGGCCCCAGAAACGAGGGGCCGCCACTATTGAGGAAGTTCGGTACCGAGATATACGGCGGCAGTGAACTGTTCTGCTGCCCCAGTTTTGCCACCATCGAACCGAACGACGGGTGCATGTTATTATTCAACACATTGCGGTTGAAGTTGCCGCCGAAGCCCGGATGCTGGCCGGTCATCATCACGTGATACCCGGCCGTATGGTCCGGATCACCATGCGTCAAACTCCGCAGGATCGCCAGCTTGTCGGTCACCCCAGCCACATGCGGCAAAATTTCCGAGACATCAATTCCGGGAACTTTGCTGTGGATCGGCAGAAAGTCACCCCGAATTTCTGCCGGAGCCTCGGGCTTCAAATCCCACAGGTCCTGATGGGCCATCCCCCCAATGATAAAAATAAAGATGCAATTCACATCCTTTTTGGCCACCCCCTCGGCACCATGGGCGTGCTGCAGCCGCAGAACATCCGCCAGGCTGATCCCCGCCAGCGAGCCGAGCCGTAAAAAACCACGTCGATCAATCCCATCACAGTACTGTGGCAACATGTCTGGGCTCACTTTACAAACAGGAATTCATACGAGTTGAGTAATGACCACAAATAATCTTCGGCAGCCTGTTGCCGATTCGCTGACTGAAAGAGTTTTTCGGCAATCTCCCGGTCGGATCCGTTTGCATGCCGACCAAGCGTCGTCAGACAAAGATCCTCGACAATCGCCGTCGGTTCCAATCCCGCATTCACGAGCCGAGCAATGCGGCCCGTGGGACTCGAAATCCTCGTTTCAATTTCCGGAGCGTTCATCAGATGCAGCGCCTGTGACATCGTCGGTTCACTCGAACGACCACATTCACACGGACTGGTTCTTTCCGGTCGCCCGAAAATTTCGAGAAAATACGAGGGGAGTCGATTATCCCAAAGTTCGATCGCCCGTGTCCCCGGCGGATATCCCGGAAAGATTTCCGGCTCACCCGTCACCTGGCTGATCGCATCCAGCAGCACCTCGGCCGGCAGTCGTTTGACGTAGTGATGCGAGAAGTTCTGCTCGTCATCATGATTCGTCGCATTGGTCACGCTCGACAACTGATACGTTCTTGAGTTAACGATGAACCGCATCAGGTCTTTCAGATCAAACTTCGCGGTAACAACCCGCTCGGCCAACAGATTTAAGAGCGGTTCGTTGGTGGGAGGATTCGTCGACCGCAAATCATCTTCGGGTTCGACCAGTCCCCGACCAAGAAAATGCTTCCACAAGCGGTTGGCCACTAACCGCGAAAACCAGGGGTTCTGCGGAGCCACCAGCCACTGCGAAAACGCCAGCCGTGGGTCAGTTCCTGTCTCGGTAAAAATCGCCCCATCCAGGGGACGCGTTGGTACCAGTTTGCTGGACAACGGAATGCGCGTCTCTTTTAGCCCCGAGTGGTAAACCAGGACACGACCCGGAGCAATCGGCTTCCGCTCGATCCCATTAAAGAAACCGGCCAACCCATAAAAATCATCTTGCGACCATTTTTCAAAGGGATGATGGTGACACTGAGCACATTCCATCCGAACGCCGAGAAAGGCCTGACTGAAGGTTCTCGCTAATTCTTCCGATGTTTCGACCGCCCGGAAAATGTTGGCGGGACCATTTGTTCCCGAATTTCCTGTCGCCGTCACCAGCTCGGCGACCCAGCGGTCATAAGGACGATTGCGAGCGAATTGTTCACGCAGCCAATGGTGTAACTCGTACGCCCCCCGTTCCCCCAGCTTCTGGCGATCGACCAGCAAAATGTCCGACCAGACCAATCCCCAGTAGTCGGCATACTCGGCCCGGTCCAGCACCCGGTCGATCCAAATCTGACGCTTGTTCACCGATTCATCCGCCAGGAATTGCTGAACCTCATCAGGGGATGGCAGGGTGCCGATCAGATCCAGAAATAACCGTCGCAGGAAAATCGAATCCTCCGCCAGTTCGGCGGGAACCAGTTTCATGGTCCGCAGTTTATTAACCACCAGTTCATCGATGGCATTCTGAGGAGGAAATTCAAACAAAGTGGCAGGCTCAGCACGCGGCACGCGGACCTGCACGCTGGCCACTTGCCCCATGTAATGGACGGTAATAGCCGCTTCGCCGGGGACCTGGCCAATCCGAATCAGCCCCTGTCGATCTGCTTCCGCAATCAAAATCGCGTTTGAGGCATACCCAGCCCCATCGGTGACGTCGCGCTGACTTCCATCGGAATAATGGGCCGTCGCGAGAATCTGCTGTTGCCCCCCTGTTTCCATCACCTGTTCAGCAGGGCTCGCTTCCAGCCGGACCAGCGTCGGCGACCCAGACTGTTCAAACGGCGTCCCCTGTTGAATCCAGGCCAGCAGCATTTGGTAGTCAATCGAACCGACCTTCAACCGTTGTCCACCACCATGCGGCACGCCCCCCGTCCCTTTTTTGAGCAGCAAGCTCGACTCGGGATTCGCGGCGAACAACCGCCGACCCCGCGCTTCTTTCACGAGTGCGTCAAAGTCCGCCTGCGCATCGAAGCCAAAAACCGAAAGCTTGAATCCATTTTGGCCCGATGCTTTTCCATGGCAGCCACCACTGTTGCACCCCAACTTGGAAAGTAGGGGGAGCAGATCGTTACCGAAGTCAACAGGGGGATATCCGACCAGTCCCGAGACCCGAATCGGCAAGGTGATCTCGGCCCCATCCCAAGTGACCAGCAATTCGGTTTCGCCGTCACCGACACCGATCACGACCCCCTGCTGAATCCGAGCCACACTCGGATCCCGGATTTCCATTTTCGCTTGATGCGATACATCCACAAGCCGACCATCCAGCCGCTGGGCCGTGATGAGCAATTGTTGTTGTCGGTTGGTCCCATGGATCTGAACCACGGCAGGAAGCGCTTTGATTGTGACGCGGGCAATCGGTTCCGAATCCTGACCGTGCGCGATCGACAACGTCAACCAGCAGCAAAGCCCCGCAGCCCACGCCAGTGATTGCAACAGGAACAGCGGCAGCAAGCGCGAAAACCGAGAAATCAACGGCAACGCACCCCATCGCCGAACAGCCCTTGGGCGTCCGGCGAGGAATTGAGCATCAGGAAAAATCAGAGCAAAAAATTGCATCGCCAGAAAACCCCAGCCAACGGAAGCGGCGCTCCGCATTCGACACACAAATAGGATAACTCGTTGTTGATGTGTTCACAACGGGGATGTCTGTCGAAACCATTTAACTGGACCGCCTTGTTCGGCCCTATTCGCCGCGTCGCGCGCGTAAAATTTCGCCCGCTTGAATCCAAGATCAGATCGTAGGAAACGGTCTGAAATTTAAGCGCAAAGTCGCCAAGCCGCAGGGGCGCAAGGAAGAGGGCACGGCAAGATCCGTCTTTCGTCTTTGGACTTCCTGGCGTCACCGCGTCTTTGCGTCTTTGCGTTAAAATCGTCTTACTGGCATGTCCGCCGCGAGCGAAAACCGTGGGTGACTTGTCAGAACTCGTCGGTGCACAAGCAAAACTGACGCACATCACCGATGGCAAGATCCATCAGGCCCTGTGCGATGACCTGGGGACCGATCGCGATCAGACTGGTCCAATTCTGATCGAATTCCTGAAAGAGGTCACTCGCGAAATGTGATTTCGGGACTGCTGGGACGAGTCAACTCAAGATTGTGATTTCATGGCTGATCGTTGCATGTTTTATCAACGGTTGCGCTGTGACGAGGCGAGGATCAAGAGAGGAGAGTTTCGCCACGACTGGCGAAAATTTCACCAGCCGGTCAACCCACCAAGTCGAAACAGGTGGAAATTCTCGATAGGCGTGGACGGCATGGGCTTTGCAATCGATCGAGCAGAGATCTGATTAAGAAAATTTGATGGGCCCGCTGAAAATGCCAAATCGCCGACCAGCAGGATTTACGTTGATTGAGTTATTGGTCGTGATTGCCATCATTGCCGTGCTGATCGCACTCTTGCTTCCTGCCGTCCAGCAGGCACGTGAAGCGGCACGACGGACTCAGTGCAGGAATAATCTGAAGCAAATTGGTTTGGGATTGCATAACTACAGTTCAACTTTCGACGTACTTCCTCCCAGTATGGCGATAGTTCCAACGGTTACCACGAACAGTTCCTGGTCGATCCATGGACGTCTGATGCCCTACATGGATCAGGCAAATTTCTTCAATCAGATCAATTTGCAGGAAAACTGGTCAAGTGCGACAAACGCTCCCATCGTCTCCGGGCGGCGGGTACCGGTCTATGTTTGTCCGACTGATCCGAAGAGCGATACACCACGTTTGGCTTCGGGAGTGCTCCTCTATCCCACAAACTACGGATTCAATTTTGGTACCTGGTTTGTTTACGACCCGGCCACCGGCGCTGGCGGCGAAGGTCTCTTTTTTCCGAATTCCAGCATCAGACTGACGGATATCATGGATGGTACGAGCAACACACTCGCCGCTGCGGAAGTGAAGTCCTGGCAAGCTTACACGCGGAATACGGGGACGACGGTCGTACCGCCGATTCCAGCAAACGCTGCCGAGGTACTCACGTATGTCAGCGGTGGAACGCCGGATCGAGTTGATCCACCCACCGAACACTCGGAGTGGGCCAACGGTCATTCCCATCACAGCGGATTCACCGCGACGCTGACTCCAAACACAGTTGTCAATTGGGTCGTGACTTCAACGATCAGTGGCGGCAGCGGAACCAGCGCTTACACCGTCCCTCCCGGCACATACAATTGTGACTTCGCTTCGCGGCAAGAAGGTTCAAACTCAACGAAGGTCAGCTATTCTGCCGTGACTTCACGAAGTTATCACACGGGGGTCGTTCATTCACTCCTTGCCGACGGTTCCGTACGGACGATCAATCAGAGTATCCACCTCACTGTATGGCGGGGAATGGCGACGCGTGCCGGTGGAGAAGTTCTCGGCGAATTTTAGGCGAAGCGCATGGCTCGACTGCGACACGTGAACAAGCAAACATGGTCGGAACAACCATAGGGACACTGCAATTGCTCGAATGGCCGGGTCCTGACAACCGTGATTCCACATACGACGAGCACACGAGTTTCACGATTCGAAGTGCAATCGAACGTTCCATTTCTGAAGCCAGGGACCGTGTGGTTCAACGTGATCGAGAATTTTCGCTGCAGAGAACAGGGATACCGACATCCTGCAGATAGGCAAATGTCTGATCGTAAAACTCGGATGCTCGCGTCGGGTCGTCGGCAACTCCCTCGGGAACAACAATCACCATTCCTTGCCGTGCCCGCGTCAATAATACGCGGTAGGCATTCTTGAGATACTCACGTCGTTCGCTTTTGAGGATTCGATTCCAGCGATCACCGACGAAAGAAAAGTGTTCCCATCCCGATTTTGTTCGGCGGAAATCGGCATCCCAGGTGACACAAGCCCAGTCCAATTCGAGTCCCTGAACCTGAAATTCCGTTGCGACATCTTCGAGATAGTACGACGAGCGGACGTCCGCTTTTGGTGCCAAAAACCAATGAATCGGATCTACCACGACGCGAACGTCGATCGCATGAGGTTTCAATCGATGTGCCTGAGACGACGCCAGCACCCCAAATCGTTCCGAGCCACGGGCCTTGGATTTTAACCACTGTTTGGCTTCATGCAGATTCCGGGTCATAACGAGCGGGAACGTTTGCTGGAATTGGCCCATCGCATGCCGCGCTGATTCCACCTCGAAATCGAGTACGTTTTTTACGAAATTCGAGACATTTTCTGCTCGAAACGACCGCATCGAAACCGCCAAATGGAGCTCGTCTTTAAACTGGCAATGAGTATGGGTTTTCGCGAGTTCGATCGCGGCACCTGCACCATACTCGCTGTCATGTAGCTGAGACGAAACAAATAAATGCCAGTCGGGAAACGAGCGTACAACCGATTCGATCCATTCACTGATACCCGCTTCTCCGGTATTGATCTCTTGACCACCACCAACCAGACAAACCACGACCGCCCAATCCGGATGTCGATCCAGACAAGAAATCAAAAACTCGGGTTCGGACTGCAAAAATCCCGGGCGTTGTTTTTTCCGTAGCATGAAGTTTGCCGTTTGGGTTTGATTCCAGGCTCGCTGGGCTTCATCAAAAATGGCGACATGTTCGACGGGGGGATGATCCGGATCGATTAAACATTCATCCCGGAAATGATGCACATTCTGAATGAACAACTTGATGGGTCTCATCGCCGAGGTCTTGGTCAGTCGCCTCCCCTGCTCAAGTTCACGCTGGACACGATCGCGGGTTAACGCTTCGCGCAGCACGCTCACCAATGGGGCATTCCCCGAAAGAAAAACCGTTTGCTGGTTCTGGCTGGTCTGTTGCGTGGCGACATTCAAACCGACCAGCGTCTTGCCAGCACCGGGGACACCCGTCACAAAACAGATTGCCTTCTGTTTTGCATTTTTGGCCCACGCAATCACTGCGTCAACCCGCTCTGAGGTGATGGTGAGATTTCTCGCCCCGGCATCACTCCGCGAAATCTCGGCCACCGAATGATCTCGATACAGTGCCGTGGCAGCTTCAATAATCGTGGGGGTGGGGGAGTATCGACCCGACTGCCAACGCTCAGGATTCAACGCCGTTTCGTTGTACGTTTTCAGAGCTTCATTGATCGCCGTCGAAAGGGTCATTGAGTTGCAATGGATCGGTTGCAACACACGGTCTTCATGAGCCGATTCGGCGAGCAGAATAGGTTGAGCGGGGGCTTTGGTGGCAAGCAGGATTGGAGCAATCACACAGTGATGGCTGGTCTCGTGGAAATTCTTCAAATCCAACGCATAATCCCAAACCTGATCAATCGCCTGATTCGGGTAACTTTTTTCGCCCACCTTGAATTCGATCACGAAGACAATCGCCCCCAGCAGCAAAATCACATCCGCGCGACGCCCCAGTCGGGGAATCGAATACTCGAAGTAGATTTTTCCAAATGAGGATCCTGCAGCAGCATCGCGATTCGCCTGAGGAACTTGACGCAGCGCGATTTTGAGGATTTGGATTTGCTGGTGCCAGGCATCGCGCTGTGTGGACTCCAGCGGAAACGGATTCTTCGCTGCGAGTTCGCCGAGAATGAGATTGTCGTCTGCCGCCAAAAATTTCTCGATCGAGTCTGCGTAGAAGAATCGTTGCAATGAAGCCTCCGTTTGTTCGGCACACACTGATGACACCACCCTGTGGGGATTCCGGATCAATATCACGCTAGTGAATCCCTGTGAGTAAGACCAGGTCATTGATTTTCCCGTTGCAGCCGAAAGAATCTCTACAACAAGAGAACCATCGTGGGATTCTTGGCCACCAACCACCACTTCCGCGGCGCAGATCGGCTGCGAAACGAGTCGAAGGCTTGCGATCGCGATGCTATGCCATCCCTCAATTTGCCCATAAGCTGACGGCGACACGCCTGAATGCAACTCGCTATGCAACTCGCTGCGAGCAGGTAGAGCGTAGGGTTTGGTTGATTCCAATCGCATTCGCTGGATCCACGATCAAGTCTCAGAACATGATCGGAAAATTTCACACAACGTCGCCAAGCCGCAGGGGCGTAAGGAAGAGGAAAAGGCAAAATCCGTTTTTTTCTCGGGCGATTCCCCGCGTCCCCGCGTCCCTGCGACTTTGCGTTAAAGTCGTCTTACCGGCATTTCCCCTGAGAAAACGTGGCGAAAACTCAACGACCACGACGAAACCCCGCCAACCGGGTTGAGTTTTTAATCAGCGAGGGAAGCCTCGATTTGCCGGCGGCCGTTTTTCTCGGCCGGAGCCTACCACCTGAGTTTCATCACGTCAAATCGATGATTTCAGGGTATACTTTTCGCGCCGTACCAGACAGAATGCTTAATGGATGTCGCAAGTTTGATGCGTTGAATCGAAATGGTCAGGTAGGTTTGTCTATGCTCGGATACCCTTCGACAATCGGTATGCCCACTATTGCACTGGGGCGGCGCGCGTTTCTGAAAGTGGGCTCACTCGGATTGGGGAGCATGACACTTGCCGAGGAACTCTGTCGCCGTGCGGGGGCCGGTGAAACCACCAGCGAGCCGACCGCTGTGATACAGATTTCGATGGGCGGGGGGCCCAGCCATCTGGATATGTACGATCTGAAACCGAATGCACCTCGCGAAGTCCGTGGCGAATTTGAGCCGATTTCCACGAGCTTGCCCGGCTTTCAGATCAGTGAGCACCTGCCCCATCAAGCGAAAATCATGGATAAGGTGGCCATTGTTCGCTCGGTACACCATGGAAATGCCTCGCACCTCCCCGCTTCGCATTGGATGATGACCGGCCATAATCCGACCGCCGCGACCACCACCAACGTCAATCCTTCGATCGGTTCGGTCGTTTCGCGTCTGCGCGGTTCGAATCATCCGATCATGCCGGGTTATGTCAGCATTCCGCGACGACAATCGCTCGGAGGGTCCGCATTCCTGGGCCCCGCCGACAACCCCTTCACAACGGAAAGCGACCCTGCCAAGAGTGATTTCAAGGTCCTGAATCTGAAAACTCCCGAGGGGATCACTTTGGACCGACTCGGAGATCGTCGTGAACTGCAAAAATCTTTCGATCGACTGCGAGCCGATATTGATCTCCATCATGAGTTCGAAGGGATCAATCGATTCACGCGGCAGGCGATGGAAATGGTCACCAGTCCCCGCGCCATGAACGCATTCGATCTGTCTCAGGAAGATCCACGACTACGAGAATCCTATGGTCCGTTTAGTGTCGGTCAGGGCTGCCTGCTGGCTCGCCGATTGGTTGAAGCGGGAGTCACGTTTGTGACAGTACTGAGCGGCGGCGACTGGGATACGCATGCGAATAACTTCTCGGTACTGAAACAAAACTGTTTGCCCCGCGTTGATCAGGCGATCGCCGCACTCGTGACCGATTTGTATGCTCGAGGTCTTGATCGCCGCGTGATGGTCATCGCCTACGGGGAATTTGGCCGGACTCCGCAAATCAATAAGGACGGTGGCCGTGACCACTGGCCAGGTGCCAGTTCAGTACTGTTTTCGGGGGGTGGACTAAAGGTCGGACAGGTGATCGGCGAAACCGATCCCCTGGGAGCATTCCCAGTGACACAGCGTTATTCACCGGGGGATATTCTTTCCACCGTGTACCGTTTTTTGAATATCGATCCTCAACATCAATTTCAAAACTCGATTCAAGCACGTCCCGTCCCTGTTCTCCCGGAAGGCCACCCGATCCGGGAGTTATTATAGCCCTGATTTCGCCCGAATCCCAATTGTTTCTCTGGCCGTTTCTGCCGAATCCGGGAGGCTCGTACGGCGGGGTAGAAAGCGGCCCTCCCCGAATTGTTTACGTGACCGATACGTCAGCACTCCCTCTGACTTTTCCGCTGATTTCTCGCAAATTTCTCGAAGCAGGCTCGCTCTGCTGGTCGAACTCCCCTCAGGCGTTACGGATTCGCTCGATAGGTTTGCACGGAAGTGATGAAATGCCGAAGTCGTCCTCTCATCGACGTCGTTTCTGCAAAACTCTGGCCTTATTGTTGCTATTGAAGTTGGCAATCCCGATCAATTCGGTTGACGCCCAGGCGTTTGAGCGGGTCTTTGATGACGCCCCCGGCAGCTGGCTCGAATGGGAATCATCGGAGAACAATGAAGCCGAAAAAGACGAGCCCCTGGAAACCGATCGTGATTCGTTCACCTTTGCCACGACTACGGTGGGAAGAGGCCGGACAATCGTTGAAGTCTCGTCATCGCAAATCGATAATCGGCGAACTCCCGACACCAACAGCTATCCCGAAATGATCACCCGGTACGGACTGACCGAGCGGCTGGAACTTCGTTTGGGCTGGAACTTCGAAGCGGGAGGGGGGGGCGATGTTTCCAACGGCGATGCAGGGGGAGAATCGGAAGAACTTGGGGTCCGAAAAGAATCGCGGATCAGCTATGGCTTTAAGTACGCATTGACCAAACAGAAAGCCTGGCGACCGGCAAGTGCTTGTATCATCCAAGCCTCGACCCCCACTTCAGGGAGTGAAACAGCGAGTCGATTCATTGTGGGGTATGTTTTCGGCTGGACGTTTTTTGATAACTGGAAACTCGATTCGTCGATTCGATACGGAGCAGATTCGGAAGCAGGAGATCATTTTAACGATTGGGCTCCTTCGGTGGTGTTGAAAGTTCCCGTCCACGAAAAATGGACAGTTCACGGCGAATACTTTGGGATCTTCACCGACGGAAAAGCGAGTAACGCAAACCCCCAATACCTCAGCCCTGGGATTAACTATCTGATTACCCCCGATGTCGAAGTTGGCATCCGGACTGGCTGGGGGCTGAATCAGGACGCCGCAAACTTTTTCTCGAACATCGGGCTCGGTGTCCGCTTCTAATCCCGAGACTCCGCATCGCGGGTGTCTCTGAATCCCTCGTCCCATGGATACAGATCCGCCCCTCAGTTCAGCCCATCAGTTCAGCCCATCAGTTCAGGGATCGGTTTCCCGTGATCCACGATCGGTGTTGGCCGACCATTAAAGTCACGAATCAGGGTTCCGGCCGAGTCAATCCCGAGGTGATGATAGATCGTGGCCAGAAAATCTCCGGGACCACATCGCCGCTCAACGACATCCTCGCCCCGTTTATCCGTGGCACCGATATAACGACCGGTCTGGATTCCGCCGCCGGCCCAGAGATTGGAAAACGCACGGGGCCAGTGATCGCGACCGGGTTGCATGGTCCCTGCCGGGGCACTCGCATCCCCCGCACCGGTACTGGGTGAGTGCTCGATCCGGGGTGTCCGACCAAATTCACCGGTCACCACCACCAGTACCCGTTCATCAAGTCCTCGCTCGTAGATGTCTTCGATCAAGGCAGCGACCGCCTGATCATAGGCCGCAGCCCGAAATCGCATCGCATCGAAAACATGATGATTGACCGCATGGTCGTCCCAGTTGTGGACCCGGCCACAGAGTGCCCCACTGAGGCTGGTGGTCATCACTTCGACTCCGGCTTCGACCAGTCGTCGCGAGAGCAACAATTGCTGGCCCCAGGAATTGCGCCCGTAGCGGTCGCGGGTACGCGGATCTTCGCGACTTAAATCGAAGGCTTCACGCGTGCTGGAGTTGGTCAGCAAGGTCATCGCCTGAGTCTCGAATTCATCGAGTGCTTCGAGTTCCCTCCGCTGGTCGAAGGCCCGTTCGAGTGTGTCCAGGTTCCGCCTGAGTTGGGAACGCCGGCCAAGTCTGGTCACTTCACCGGTATCAGCCAGCCCAATATTGGGGACCGAGAATGCAGGAAGATTCGGGTCCCCCATCACGGTAAAGGGAGAATAAGCATCACCCAGATACGCCGGGCCGTTGTATTCGAGTGGCGGATTGATCCCCACATAGGCGGGGAGTGGATTTTGACGAGGCCCCTCTTGCGATCGCAAATAATTCGCGACAGTCATCCAGTCAGGGAGCCTTGGTTTGGGCTTATCGCGCGTATCCGGATCACCGGACAGTAACTGCATCGAACCGGCCGGATGCCCACCCGCCGTCTGGTGCATCGACCGCAGGATCGTAAATTTATCGGAAACGCTGGCATGCCTCGGCAGCAACTCCGTCAATTGCAGCCCTGGAGTCTTGGTCGAAATCGTTCCGAACGGTCCACGATACTCGCTGCCGCTGTTGGGTTTGGGGTCGTAAGTATCGAGATGCGAGCATCCCCCCGGTTGCCAAACCATGATCACCGCTTTCTTTTCGCGGCCAGACTGGGTCGGGGTATCGGCATACAGCGCGTTCTGCGCTTGCAGCTTCAGAATCTGTGGCAAACTGAGCGTGGCAAACCCCGCCAAGCCTGTCCGCAAAAAACGACGACGACTGGGGGCGAGGGGAAAGCGATCAGGACCAGCACAGATCGGCTGAGCAACGGGGTGACGAGAGTGGCTCATTTGTTCTCCATGGCTTTAACGCGAATTGCAATCGGTTCGGACACGACGATATCAACGAGATCATTCGGGGCTGCCACTTCGGTGGCTTTTTTCAGTCGTTCGGTTGCTGCAGTCACTGCGGCAACGGCGGCTTTTAGTTGGGTCATCGCTGCGGTCGCTCCTTGATCCGCAGCCGCTTTCTGATCTTCCGGAGCAGTTTTTGCCGCTTCCGCAAGTCGGTTCGCTTCGGCTTCCATTGCGACTCGCTCTTGTTCCGCTTGCTTCAGTTCCACTTCCGCCGCCGCAACCCGCTCGGGGTGTCGTCGGTATTTGGCCACCGCACTGCCATAGAATCCGATCAGGTATTCACCCGGTGGAGTTTTCATCGCCGCCAGATCAATGACCGCCTCGGAAAAATCAGCGGTGAGGGGGACATTGAAAGGAGGCAACTGTTCAAACCCGGTGCCGAATGCCTTAAGCTGCATGGTCGCACCCGAAAATTCACAACGACGAGTCTGCACAAGGGGGATGGTCAATTTTTCTCCCACGTTCACTTCAAATGACGAATTCCCCGCAGGAAGAATCGTCAGCGGAGCAAACTCGAACCCGCTCACAGAAACCGGCACATCGGCCAGCAGGCGTGGGCTGGGAATCTCGCCCCAGGCATCAGGAATCGGCCACGCCATGGAAGCAAGTCGACACGGGTGTGTCACCGAAATTCCGTCAATCAGCGCGGTTCCAATAAAGCTGGCTGTCCCCCGCGCTCGAGGGGCGTCCTGATGCGCCGAGATCAGCATGATGCCGCGGGACTTTCCTGCAGGGATCTTCAAGCCTTTGGCGGTGACCCCTTCCGGAAGCCCGGTCATTTCCAGGTTGATGTCGCCATCAAAACCATCCCGACGGACGACGACCACTTC